>NZ_JBYSXD010000018.1:0-78868 GCF_058781865.1 Arthrobacter sp. FW306-1B-F12A | reverse complement strand
GAACTCCAGACCATCGGGGCCACCACCTTGGATGAGTACCGCAAGCACATTGAGAAGGACGCCGCCCTTGAGCGCCGCTTCCAGCCGATCCAGGTCCAGGAACCGTCGGTGGCCGACACTGTTGAGATCCTCAAGGGCCTGCGTGACCGTTACGAGGCGCACCACCGGGTGACCATCACCGACGGCGCACTGGCGGCGGCGGCGAGCCTCTCGGAGCGGTACGTTTCGGACCGCTTCCTGCCGGACAAGGCGATCGACCTGATCGACGAAGCCGGTGCACGGCTTCGCATCCGCCGCATGACCCGTCCGCCGGAGCTGAAAGCGATGGATGCACGCATCGCCGAAGTGAAGATGGAGAAAGAATCCGCCATCGACGCCCAGGACTTCGAAGGCGCCGCGTCGCTGCGCATGAAGGAGCAGAAACTTGTCGCCGAGCGCCGGGAAAGGGAGCTCAAGTGGAAGGCCGGCGGCACGGACGGCAACGCCGAGGTCGACGAGGAGCTGATTGCCGAAGTTCTCGCGAACTCCACCGGCATCCCGGTCTTCAAACTCACCGAGGAAGAATCCAGCCGCCTGCTCAAGATGGAGGAGGAGCTGCACAAGCGCGTCATCGGGCAGAATGAAGCGATTAATTCCGTATCGCGTGCAATCCGCCGCACGCGTGCCGGCCTGAAGGATCCCAAGCGCCCGGGTGGCTCGTTCATCTTCGCCGGGCCCACGGGTGTCGGCAAGACCGAGCTCGCCAAAGCATTGGCGGAATTCCTCTTTGCCGATGAGGATGCACTCATCACGCTGGACATGTCCGAGTACTCGGAAAAGCACACCGTGTCCCGTCTCTTCGGTGCCCCTCCGGGCTACGTCGGCTACGACGAGGGCGGGCAGCTGACCGAGAAGGTCCGGCGTCGTCCGTTCTCCGTGGTGCTGTTCGACGAAGTGGAGAAGGCCCACGCCGATCTCTTCAACTCGCTGCTGCAGATCATGGAAGACGGCCGCCTGACGGATAGCCATGGCCGGGTGGTGGACTTCAAGAACACGGTGATCATCATGACCACCAACCTGGGTACCCGGGACATCTCCAAGAGCGTCGCAACGGGCTTCCAGTCCGGCACGGACACCACCACCGGCTACAACCGGATGCGGGCACGGGTCACGGAGGAGCTCAAACAGCAGTTCCGTCCCGAGTTCCTCAACCGCGTTGACGACGTCATCGTCTTCCCGCAGCTCACGCAGGACGAGATCATCGAGATCGTGGACCTGATGATCCGTCGCTTGGAACAGCATCTGGCGGATAAGGACATGGGCATCGAGCTTACGGACGCGGCCAAGGTCCTGTTGGCCACCCGCGGCTACAACCCCGCCATGGGTGCCCGGCCGCTGCGCCGCACCATCCAGCGCGAGATCGAGGACCAGCTTTCCGAGAAGATCCTCTTCGGCGAACTGCACCCGGGCGACATCGTGGTGGTCGACGTCGACGGCGAAGGCGACGAGGCCAAGTTCACCTTCGCGGGCAACGCCAAACCGCGCATCCCCGACGCGCTGCCGGCCGTGGGCTGACGCTGGTGAACAGACCGCGCCATGCGGCCGCCGTCGCGCCTGCCTCAGAGAAGTTTGTGCCCGAGGCTGGTGAGCAGGCGCGCGACGGCGTTCTCCGCGGTTGGCGGCGGGCCGAAGACCTCGCGCTGCAGTGAGGTATCGGCGACGTAGCGGCCGGTCCCGAACCACTCCATCATCGCCTGAAAGTCCGGCCCCATCTGGTTGATCGGGTTAAGGACGAGCTCGATCTGCCGGCCGAGCATTCGGGAAGAGATATCGGCGATGTCCTGCATGGTGACCGGCCGGTCCCAGCCGATGTCGATGCGCTGCCCTTCGACGCCGCTCGCGTCGACTGCCGCCGCGAGGTACCCGGCGAGGTCACTGGCAAGAACGTACGTCAGGGGAACACTCGAAGACCCGAACCACCTGAGCCGCCCTTCGCTGAAAGGGTCGCCGAATCGAGCGATCTGCTCAAGGAAAGCGCCCGGGCGCAGGGCCACAAACGGGACGCCGAGCTCCTCCAGGCGATCCTCGGTCAGTTTCTTGTGCCAGAAGTGTGGAACCTCCGGGGTCTGATCGCACGTGAGGATGCTAGTGAGGACAAATCGGCGAATACCGGCGCGGCTGGCCGCGTCGACGAGGTTGATGTTGCCCACCGTGTCCGTGACAGGGGTGTCGCCTTCCCGGTGATGGGTGTATCCGGCCGCCGAGGTGATCACAGCGTCGACGCCGTCCATGGCGTGCGCAAGCGACTCCGGGTCCATCATGTCGCCACGGGCGATCGTGGCCCCTAGCTGCTCAAGGCGGCCCGCAACCGAACCGGGCCGCACCAACGCGCGGACCTGTTTTCCGCCCGCCAGCAGCCTCGACACCACCTGGCTGCCAAGCATCCCGGTGCCGCCGACCACAAGCACTGGTCCAGACTCAATCATTGTCGCCTCCAGCAATCGAACCAATAGGCAATCCCGCGCTGAGGCGGGTGCCGGTTACGTCCGGGAGCGTCCGCGGCGCGCGACGGCGTCGATCGTCACGGCCGCGACGAGAACCAGCGCCGTGACCACGTACTTGGCCGGTGCGCTGTAGCCCTGCAGGCCCATGCCGTTATCGATCGTGGCGATCACCAGCCCGCCCAGGACCCCGTGCAGCACCTTGCCGCGGCCGCCGAACAAGCTGGTCCCGCCTATCACCGCGGCGGCCACGGCGTAAAGCACCAGAGTGCCGCCGTCGTACGAGGTCGAGACGGAACGGAGGCGCGACGCGTAGACGATTCCGCCGATGCCTGCAGTGAAGGAAGCGAGGATGAAGGCGAGGGTGCGAATACGGGCAAGGTTCACGCCTCCCCGCCGAGCGGCCTCGGCGTTGCCGCCAATGGCGTAGACGTAGCGACCGAACCGGGTTCGCCCAAGCAGCAGGGTCCAGGCGGCGAGGACTCCGAGCACCACGAGAAGGACCCACGGAACGCCACTGATTTCGACCAGGATTCCGCGGTCCGTATTGCAGAGCCAGACGATCGCCACACCGGCGGCGAGCACCGCCGCGATCTTCAGGGCGCTTACACTGGCGGGCGGCGCGACGAGCCCGGTGTTGCGCCGGCGGGCGTCCCGCAGCCACGTCCACGTGCTGAACGCTCCGACGACCACGAGCATGAGGATCCAGCTGGTGACCGGGCTGAGGTTGCCGCTCGCGATGTTGTTGATGATGGTGTCGTTGATGGGCACGACGCCGCCGCTGCCAAGGATGATGAGCATCACGCCAAGCCAGCCGAGCTGGCCGCCAAGAGTCACGACAAACGACGGCAATCCGAGCCGGGTGATGATCGTCCCGTGAAGCAGTCCGATCCCGGCGCAGCCAAGCAGGCCGACGGCGATCGCCGCCCACCACGGCCAACCGGTGGACTCCTGCACGAGTTCGGCCATGATGACGCCGCCCACTCCACCGACGTACCCGATGGACAAGTCGATTTCGCCGAGCAGGAGCACGAAGACCTGGCCCATTGCGAGCAGCATGAAAACGGAACCCTGGATGAGCAGGTTCACCATGTTCCCGGGAGTCAGGAAGTTCGGGTTCAGCGATTGGAATAGTACCGAGATGAGCAACAGGCCCGCGAGAACCGGAAGCACTCCGCTCTCGCCGCCCCGGACCCGCGCGAACGCAGCGCGGAAATATTCGGGGAGCGACGTCGCGGTGATGTCCGGATTCAACGCCAAGGCGGCCTTCCGCTTGGCTGCCGCCGTGGTCGGCTCGTCCTGGAGCACCGCCGCTGCGGAAGGGAGCGGACCCTTGGCGGCGGTGAGCTGGCGGTTCGACGGCGGTGGAGGCGCGAGTTCCGGCCTTGCCCGATCGGAGAACCCCGTGGTCATCAGGTCAACCACGATCTGCCGGTCCATTTCCGTGACAGGCCGGATAGCCACCAGCTGCCCGAGCCTGAGCACGGCGATGCGGTCCGCGACTTCGAACACGTCGTTCATATTGTGTGAGACGACGATGACGGCCACTCCACGGTCGGCGAGCTGGCGGATCAGGTGAAGGACCACCTCCGTCTGGGCGACGCCGAGGGCAGCGGTGGGCTCGTCCATGATGACGAGCTTCGAGTTCCACAGCACCGATTTCGCGATCGCCACCGACTGGCGTTGCCCTCCGGACAGCGACGCGACGGGTTGCCGGATCGACCGCACTGTTGTCACGGCCAGGCTCGTCAGTGTCTCCCGGGCCGCGATCTCCATGCTCTCCTCGTCGAGGAGGAAATGTCGCAGGCGTTCGCGGCCGAGGAACAGGTTCTGCACGATGTCGAGGTTGTCGCAGAGTGCCAGGTCCTGGTACACGGTCTCGATGCCGAGCGCCGCGGCTTCGTGCGGCGAGTTCAACCGTACGGGCTGGTTTTCCCAAAACAGCTGCCCGTCGTCGGGGGTGTGAATGCCGGCAACGCATTTGATCAAGACCGATTTGCCCGCGCCGTTGTCGCCGGCAAGCGCAGTCACCTTGCCGATCGGCACCTCAAGGGTGATGTCGACCAGTGCCTGCACCGGCCCGAAGTTCTTGTCGATGCCCTCCAGCCGAAGCAAGGGCCCGACGTCGGCGGGGTCCGGGGCTGCCAACTCACTCATCGTTCGGACTACTGGATACCTGCCGCGGTGCACGCATCCTTCACTTGCGAGATGCACAGCGATGAACTCGTTACGGCGCCGTCTTTGACGACAGTGTCCGCCATGTTCTTCGTGGTCACCCACAGCGGGGTCAGCAGGACCGATGCGACATCGGACTTCGCGGTGTCGTCCGTGGTCTTGCCGTTGACGAGGGTTGACGGAACGGTGACGCCCGCCCGAAGGTAGAGCGCTGCCGCGGCCGCAGCCTGGGCCTCAAAGTAGATCGGCTTGTACACCGTTCCGCACTGGTAGCCCTTCAGGATGTTCTGGAGGCCGGACAAGGACGCATCCTGTCCCGTCGTCGGGAAGGTCTTGGCGGGAATCTGTTTGCTCTGCAGGTAGGCGATCACCGCGTTGGCATTGTCGTCGTTCGGCGTGACAACCGCGTTGATGTTCGGGTGGGCAGTGTATTGCTGGGCGAACGTCGTCTGAGCCACTGACGGTGTCCACGTGCCCGCCGGCTCTCCTACGTTGACGTACTCGCCATTGTCGAAGTGCGGCTTGAGTACGCCGTTGTAACCTTCGGCGAACAGCTTCGCGTTGTTGTCGGTCGGGTCGCCATCCATGACCAGGATGTTTGGCTTGGTGACTTTCCAGTCAGCGATGCACGTGATTTCGCCTTGGCCGATGAGCTGACCAACCTTGACGTTGTCGAAGCTGACATAGGTGCGATCTTTTGTCCCGCCTTTGACGAGCCGGTCATAGTCGATCACTTTGACGCCGCGCGCACTGGCGGCCGCCTCGATGGCCGCGCCCGAACCGGAGTCCAGGGCGTCGACAAGCAGCACCGATGCGCCGGCCGTGATATCAGCCTCGGCTTGGGTCTGCATCGTGCTTGCGCTGCCCTGCGCGTTGTCGATCTTGAACTTGGAGGAATCGAGTCCCGCGGCTTCGAATGCCTTCTTCAGGTACGGGGCGTCGAAAGTCACGTATCGCGCCGAGGTTGTGGTGTCCGGCAGCAGTACGCCCACCATGCCCTTGCCTTGTGAAGCGAGCGACGTGAGCTGTTTCATTGCCGAGAAATCGGCCGTGAACGCATCCGCAGATATCTGCGGTACAGCTCCTCCGGAACTTGCGGTGCTCGACGACGAAGATGTGCCCGTGCTCGAGCACGCGGCGAGTGCCGTGATAGCGATGGTTGCAATGAAGGCGGTTCCGGCGCCTCGTGCCGGGACCTTCATGTTTAGCATTTCTTTCCTTCTGTTGGTTGCGACTGCAGGCGACCTGGCGGGGTCGGGCCGGAACCTGGGCGTTGGCGGCGGACGCAAGTCCACGCCGGAGGCCACGGCGGTTCGCACCAACGGACGTCGCTGAGTCAGCACCGGGCTGACTGCGACTTTACGACCAGCGACTCGATATCACGGGGTCCTCTCCGGACGGACGTGCCGGGCGACGCCGGGCATGTCCGTCGATGTTGCTCTATGACTACGTTCTAGACCGGAAGTCCCCTCTTAGCAAGGCTTCGCGCGCGGCAGGATTCAACGACGGCGGTCCAATACCGCACGCGTCTGTCGGGAAGTAGCTGCGCGCGGATTTTGTTACACCAATACCGGAGTACTTGCTCGGTGCCCCGGAATGCAGTCCACATCACAGAGGTGGGTTCAATGAAGAAATGGACGCGATGGCAGGATTGGGTCACGGTTGTCGCCGGTCTCTATGCTGCTTTATCGGTCATCTGGACCACGGCCGCCGGCTCGTCGGCTGCCTTGATGGTCGTATTCGGCGCTTTGCTGATCGTTAGCGGTGTGATCAATCTGGCCATGCCCGGAACGCCGGTCATGGAGTGGGTGCAGGCGGCCTTCGGTGCCTTGCTGTTCCTTTCGCCGTGGCTAGGCTCGTACTCCATGCAAGCCGGAGTCGCTTGGACATCGTGGATCGCTGGCCTGGTGGCGCTCGTCGTCACCGCGATGGCGATCAAGCCCAGCACCGAGGAACATCGGCATCACATGGTCAGCCCTTCGCACTGAAGTGTTGAACGCGATGTCCTGAAACGCTGAACAGCGGAATACCGACCGGCGGGCCGTCATCGGACCCGCCGATCGCCGTTTATGCTCCCGTCTGCTTGTCTGCGATGCGGGGACATCCGCAGTTCAGACTGTCAGCACGGCAGCTCCGGTAACACGGCTAGCGGCCAAATCCCGCAGCGCCCGGTCGGCCTGAGCCAACGGATACGCCGTCGTGGTGGGAGCCAGCGGGATTTCCGCGGCCAGGGACCAGAATTCTTCGCCGTCTGCCCGGGTGTTGGCAGTGACGCTGCGGAGCTGCCGCTCATAGAAGAGATCGGCGGAATAGTTCAAGGGCGGTATGTCGCTGAGGTGGATGCCGGCAATTGCGAGGGTCCCGCCCCGGCCCAATGCCTTGAGGGCGACAGGGACGAGGTCCCCGGCAGGGGCAAACAGTATGGCCGAGTCGAGTGGGTCGGGCGGGGATTCGTACGCGTCGCCCACAAACACCGCACCCAGCTTCCGCGCCAGTTCACGGGCCGGCTCCGAACGCGTCATCACGTACACCTGCGCCCCTTGGTGGCGCGCCATCTGGACCGTGAGGTGGGCAGATCCTCCGAAACCATAGATGCCCAGTCGGCCACCCTCCGGAACAGCGGCCCGTTTGAGCGCCCGGTACCCGATGATGCCGGAGCACAACAGAGGGGCTGCCTGTTCGTCCGAAAACCGGGGCGGGATGGCATAGGCAAAATCCTCGGACACCGTGAGTTGTTCGGCATAGCCACCGTCCCTGTCCCAACCCGTGAAGACGGGGGAGAGGCAAAGGTTCTCGTCACCGCGGCGGCAAAACCCGCAGCTCCCGCAGGTTCCACCCAGCCAGGCCACTCCGACCCTGTCACCGCGCCGGAACCTCACGCACCCTTCGCCCGCCTCGCTGACCATTCCTACCGCTTCGTGGCCGGGGACTACATTCGGCATCCGAGGGGTGAGGTCGCCCTCTGCCAGATGCAGATCCGTGCGGCAGACACCACAGGTCCGGACTCTGACCAGAAGCTCATGCACTCCTGGTTGAGGATCGGGGCGTTCGCCCCAGACAAGCGGCCCGGATTCAATCGGAGCTGGTTCCCGGACCCACCACGCACGCATCGGCTTCGCCCCTCGCCGCTAGCCCTGATTCCGCGTGGTAGCGCCAGCCTTTGCGGCCCGCCGCTCCGCTTTCAGCAGGCGCAGGCCGCTGGCCAGCACGCCCACATGGCTGAACGCCTGCGGGAAGTTGCCGAGGAACTCTCCGGTGTCCGGGTGGATCTGCTCCGGTAGCAGCCCCAGTGAATTCGCACGGCTGCAGAGGGACTCATAGAGTTCATGGGCTTCATCCACGCGCCCTTGTCCTGCCAGGTTGTCCACCAGCCAGAAGCTGCAGAGGAGGAACGCCCCTTCGTTTCCGGGCAGACCGTCGGGAGAAACCGATGGCAGGTAGCGGAACAAAAGTCCGTTGCCGGCGTCGAGCTCCGCCGCGATCGCTTTCGTCGTGGAAACCATCCGGGGATCGTCGAAATCAATGACGTTGCGGACGGGAAGGGTCAAGAGCGACGCGTCGAGACCGCCGTTGCCACCTAGGTTCTCGGTAAAGGTGCGCCGCCGGGGATCCCATGATTGTGTCAGGGCAGCCTGCCGGATTTGACGGGCAGTGGCCTCCCACCGGCGTTTGGGATAGGGAAGCCCGTCCCTGCGCGCGATCTGGATGGCGCGGTCGATCGCGACGTAACATAACGCCGCCGAGTAGGTGAAGGGCCCGCTCTTGTCCCGGATTTCCCAAGGCCCCGAGTCGGGAACCCTCCAGCTCCTGATGGCCATTTCCACAATGGGTACCAATGCGGCCCAGAGCCGCTCATCCACTCGCTTGCCGCTGCCCGACCACTGGTAGGCGATATCGACGATTTCACCGTACACATCGTGCTGGAGTTGGTGGCGGGCGCCGTTTCCCCACCGGACCGGGGCCGAGCCGCGGTATCCGCGCAAGTGCGGGTCCTCGACCTCATCGGGCGGCTGGGAACCGTCCAGGGCGTACATGACGTGCGGGGCACCGTCCCGCTCGACGTTGGTCAGGACCCAGGCAAGGAAGACGTCCGCATCACTGGGATCGCCAATGCGCCTGAACACATAGTTGGAGAACGAGGCGTCGCGCACCCATGTGTACCGGTAATCCCAATTCCGGGACGTTCCCGGCCACTCCGGCAACGAAGAGGTAGCGGCGGCCAAGATGGCCCCCGTCTCGGCGTGGTCCAGCATCTTCAGCGTCAGGGCCGAACGCTTCATCAACTCCGCTTGGGAGCCTTCGCAATCCAGGTTTGATGCCCACCGGCGCCACGCATACACGGTCTGGTCAATGAGCTTCTTGCTCTCCGGATGCTGACGGAGCCGGAACCGCCCGGACCAGTGCAGGACCATGGTCAGGGTCTCTCCCGCGCGAAGCGTCAACTCGGCGGACAGGCCACGGCCGTCGGGGATGAGTTCAACGGAAGACCATAGGTAGACCTCGTGGACTCCGTCCTGCCGCCAATCAAACCTCCAGCCGGTAGCCAGGGTGTCAAAAGTGACACCGGTCTTCGGTATCAGGCTGATGCGCAGCGGGACGTCGCCGCCCACGGCTCGCGCGTGCCGCAGGAGTTCGGAACGGCCGGCCGGCACCGGCTCCGACAAGTCGGCACCCGCACGCAACGTCAGCCCGTCCGTCACCTGCAGCACGCCACGATCGGACACAAGGGACGTGACCAGCACGCAGGAATCCTCGGTGTAGCGCTGGGAGGATGCCAGGGTGCGAACCGGAGCTATTTCAAAACGGCCGCCTGATTCCGCGTCGAAGATCCCGGCAAGGAACGGTGGACTGTCGAATTCCGGCAAGCAAAGCCAGGTAATGGCGCCGTCCCGTCCCACCAAAGCGCAGGTGGACCCGTCTCCAATGAGTCCGTGATCCTCGATGGGCAAATACCCGTCCTGGTTAACCACCGGGCGCGCCGGGGCACCAGTGATCATTTTGTTCGCTCCTTTGGGTTCAGGCGAGGCTTCCTATATGGATTCTCTCGCCGTTCCCGCGTGCACGCCACAGTCCACCTATCCCGCAAGAAGCTGCAGGTTCCGCCCATGGCCTCAGGGAGTGAGCAGGACCTTGATGGAGCGCCGTTCGTCCATGGCGCGGTAGGCCTCGGGCGCTTCCTCGAGCGGCATCACGGTGTCGAAGACCCTGCCCGGATTGATCTTTCCGTCAAGCACGTCGGCGAGCAGTTCCGGGATGTAGGTGCGGGCAGGGGCCATGCCGCCGGCAATCGAAATGTTCGTGTCGAACAAGTAGCGCAAGGGGGCCTCAGCTCCGCCTGTCGGGACACCGACAAAGCCGAGGGCGCCGCCCGGGCGGACACTGTGCAGTGCCTGTTCCATGGACTCCTTGGTCCCGACGCACTCCAACACGGAGTCGGCCAAAACGCCTCCCAGCAGTTCGCGGACCTTGGCTACGCCGTCCTCGCCACGTTCAGCTACGATGTCTGTTGCGCCGAATTCGAGGGCAATAGCCTGGCGGTCGGCATGCCGCGACATCGCGATGATTCGTTCTGCTCCGAGCCGCTTTGCTGCGAGCACGCCGCAGAGCCCGACTGCGCCGTCGCCGACGACGACGACGGTCCTGCCGGGGCCGACCTTCGCCGCGAGGGCGGCGTGATGGCCGGTGGCCATCACATCCGAGAGCGTCAGCAAGCTCGCGCGGAGGGCGTCGTCGGGTTCCGTGATGCCGGGAACCTTGACGAGCGTGGACTCGGCGAGCGGCACGCGCACGGCCTGGCCTTGGCCGCCGTCGATCGCGTGACCGCTGTCATCCTTGCCGCCCCAACCTGCCAAATGATCGCAGGCAACTGTGACGCCGTTCAAGCATTGCGGGCAGGCCCCGCAGCTGACCACGAACGGAGCGATCACGAAATCGCCGGGCGCCAGGGTGGTGACGTCGTCGCCAATGCTTTCCACCGTGCCGATGAATTCATGTCCGATGGCCGAAGGCTGGTGGGTGGGCTTTACGCCGCGGTAGGGCCAAAGGTCCGATCCGCAGACGCAGGAGGCAGTGACTTTGACGACGACGTCGGTGGGCAGCTGGACCGTCGGGTAGTTACGGTCTTCAACGCGGATGTCGCCGGGACCGTGGATGATGGTGGCGCGCATGGGGCTCCTCAAATGGTGGTTGTTGGGCTTGAATCGAGTCTATCCCCGGCATGCCCGTGGTCTTGTACTGGCCGGTAGCTCAGCGTGGACTCGCTGCGGTCCTGTTCGTCGCTTGGCCTCCAGGTCACGCAGAATAGCTCCATGACAAAAAGCAGCGGGCGCTTACCACGGCTTGAAGACGTAGCGGAATTGGCGGGAGTCTCGCACCAGACCGTTTCACGGGTGATCAACGACCACCCCAACGTCAGCAAGGGCACCCGGGAGCGTGTCGAGGCCGCCATCGCCGAGCTGGGATACCGGCGCAATACTGCTGCGCGGAGCCTCGTGACCCGCCGTTCCCAGACCATCGGGGTCCTGGCCAGCGAGCTGGCGCAGTACGGCCCGGCGAACACCCTGCTGGGCGTCGAGCAGGCTGCGAGGGATGCCGGCTATTTCGTCAGCATCGCAGCCTTGAGGACGGTCAACCGGGAGGCGATCCTTGATGCGGTCCGGCATTTCCTGGACCAGTCCGTGGACGGAATCGTGGTGATCGTTCCCCATTCGGACACCCTGCTGGCGTTGGCGGAAGTGAAGGCCGGGGTTCCCGTAGTGGCCGTGGGGTCGCTGGGCGACGCGTCGGTCGGCGGAGCCATGGTGGACCAGAAGCGCGGCGCGGAATTGGCCGTGAGGCATCTGGTGGAGCAGGGGCACCGGCGGATCGGGCACGTGGCCGGCCCGCAGGACTGGATCGACGGCGTCGCCCGGGCCGAAGGGTGGAGCGAGGCCTTGCAGGCGGCTGGCCTTCAGGACGATTTGCTGGTGGTGGGGGACTGGAGCGCCGGCAGCGGTTATGACATCGGCAGGAAGCTTGCCGGTGAAAGGACCGCCACGGCGCTTTTTGTGGGAAATGACCAGATGGCCCTGGGCCTGCTGCGTGCGTTCAACGAGGCAGGTGTCCGGGTGCCCGAGGATGTTTCGGTGGTGGGTTTCGACGACCAGCCCGAATCAGGCTATTTCACGCCGCCTTTGACCACGGTACGCCAGGACTTCGAAGAACTCGGGCGGCGCTGCATGGACCTTATGCTGAGCGGTATCGAGGGCGGGGAAAGCGTCGGCGCCACGGTGGTGGAGCCAGAGTTGGTGGTGCGCCAAAGTACGTCGGCTCCCGCCTGATCGTATTCATGTTCATGTGGGAAGGACGGCTTGACGTGAATTTTGTTAGCGCTCACAATGGAACCAATCCGCAAGGCTGCGGGCTGGCTTATTGGAGGACTTCATGGACGTCACAGCGGACGGCAAGGAACATTACGTCATCGGCGTGGACTACGGCACGCTTTCGGGCAGGGCCGTGGTGGTGCGGGTCAGGGATGGCAAGGAACTGGGAAGCGGAGTGTTTGAGTACCCGCACGCGGTCATCACGGAGGCCTTACCGGCCGATCTGGCCGGCGCGTCTGCTGGCCCGGCTGTCCGCCTTCCCGGCGAATGGGCGCTGCAGGTGCCGCAAGACTACCGCGACGTGTTGCGCCACGCGGTTCCCGCAGCGGTGCGCGACGCCGGGATCGATCCGGCCGCCGTCGTCGGGATTGCCACGGACTTCACGGCGTGCACGATGGTGCCGGTGAAGGCTGACGGCACTCCACTGAACGAGTTGCCCGGCTTCGCCCGCAGGCCGCATGCGTATGTGAAGTTGTGGCGCCACCATGCGGCCCAGGAGCAGGCGGACCGCATCAATGCACTCGCCGCCGAGCGGGGCGAGGCCTGGCTGCCGCGCTACGGCGGGCTCATTTCCTCGGAATGGGAGTTCGCCAAGGGACTCCAGCTCCTGGAGGAGGACCCGGGCGCGTATGCGGCGATGGACCACTGGGTGGAAGCCGCCGACTGGATCGTCTGGCAACTGTGCGGGAACTACGTGCGGAATGCCTGCACCGCAGGGTACAAGGGCATCTACCAGGACGGCGCCTACCCGTCCAGGGAATTCCTGGCCGCCCTGAACCCGGGCTTCAAGGACTTCGTCGACACCAAACTGGCCCACACAATCGGCCGCCTGGGCGACGCCGCGGGTTACCTGACTGCCGAAGCCGCCGGCTGGACCGGCCTCCCGGCCGGGATCGCCGTCGCGGTCGGGAATGTTGACGCCCACGTCACCGCGCCCGCCGCCCGGGCCGTGGAACCGGGACAGCTCGTCGCGATCATGGGCACCTCCACGTGCCACGTCATGAACGGCTCCGAGCTTCGTGAGGTGCCGGGCATGTGCGGAGTGGTCGACGGCGGGATCGTGGACGGGCTCTGGGGTTACGAGGCCGGCCAGTCCGGGGTGGGCGACATCTTCGGCTGGTTCACCAAGTACGGCGTGCCGCCCGAATATCATGCAGCTGCCGAAGCCGCGGGCCTGGGCATCCACGAATACCTCACCGAACTCGCCTCCACCCAGGAGATCGGTGAACACGGACTCATTGCCCTGGACTGGCACTCGGGGAACCGGTCCGTCCTGGTGGACCACGAACTCTCCGGAGTGATCGTGGGCCAGACCCTGGCAACCCGCCCGGAAGACATCTACCGGGCGCTGCTGGAGGCCACGGCCTTCGGCACCCGCACCATTGTGGATGCCTTCCGGGACGCGGGGGTGCCGGTGAAGGAATTCATCGTGGCCGGAGGGCTGCTGAAAAACACGCTATTGATGCAGATCTACGCCGATATCACGGGGCTGCCCCTCTCCACGATCGGCTCCACCCAGGGTCCCGCGCTGGGTTCGGCGATCCACGCCGCCGTCGCTGCGGGGGAGTACCCGGACATCCGGGAAGCCGCGGCTGCCATGGGATCCGAGCCCGGCGCCGTCTACACCCCGATCCCGGAAAACGTCGCCGCCTACGAGGAATTGTTCCGCGAATACCGGACCCTGCATGACTACTTCGGCCGCGGAGCGAACGAGGTCATGCACCGGCTCAAGAAGATCCAGCGGAACGCGAGCAAAACGCTCCTCACCGCAGGGGTCTCCGCATGAGCGCCCTGCTGGGCACCATTGCCACGATCCGCCGCGAGGTCTGCGCGCTGCACGCCGAACTGACCCGGTACGAGCTGGTGGTCTGGACCGCGGGCAATGTCTCCGCCCGCGTCCCGGGGCATGACTTGATGGTCATCAAGCCGTCCGGGGTCTCCTACGATGCGCTGACGCCCGAACTCATGGTGGTCACGGACCTCCACGGGGTTCCCGTGGGCGGCGATGGCGACGGGGCGTGGGGCAATCCGGACCTTTCGCCGTCGTCGGACGCTGCCGCGCACGCCTACGTCTACCGGAACATGCCCGACGTCGGCGGGGTCGTCCACACGCACTCCACCTACGCGACGGCATGGGCTGCGCGCGGGGAGCCGATCCCGTGCGTGCTGACCATGATGGGCGACGAATTCGGCGGCACCATCCCGGTGGGCCCGTTCGCGCTGATCGGGGACGACTCGATCGGCCGCGGGATCGTGGACACGCTCCGGGCGTCCCATTCACCGGCTGTCCTGATGCAGAACCACGGACCGTTCACTATCGGCAAGGACGCCCGCTCCGCCGTCAAGGCCGCCGTGATGTGCGAGGAAGTGGCCCGCACCGTCCACATTTCCCGGCAGCTCGGTGAACCGCTGCCCATCGACGCCGGCCAGATCGAGTCCCTCTACAGCCGCTACCAGAACGTCTACGGCCGCTGACGCGCGCCACCCACGAACCTTCAAGGAGAAACGCATGCCCATCGCCCACAACACGTCCCTCGAACACTACGAAGTGTGGTTCCTCACCGGCAGCCAGCACCTTTACGGCGAGGACGTCCTCAAGCAGGTCGCCGCGCAGTCCCAGGAGATCGCCGCATCACTGAACGCGTCCTCCGATGTTCCGGTCAAGCTCGTCTGGAAGCCCGTGCTGACGGACGCGGACGCGATCCGCCGCACCGCTCTGGAAGCGAACTCGGACGACGCCGTGATCGGCGTTACCGCGTGGATGCACACGTTCAGCCCGGCCAAGATGTGGATCCAGGGACTGGACCTGCTCCGCAAGCCGCTCCTGCACCTGCACACCCAGGCGAACGTGGCCCTGCCGTGGGCGGACATCGACTTCGACTTCATGAACCTGAACCAGGCAGCCCACGGCGACCGCGAATTCGGGTACATCCAGTCCCGCCTCGGCGTGCCGCGGAAGACCGTCGTCGGGCACGTCTCCAACCCCGAGGTCACGCGCCAGGTGGGCGCGTGGCAACGCGCCTCCGCCGGCTGGGCCGCGGTGCGCACCCTCAAGCTGACCCGCTTCGGGGACAACATGCGCAACGTTGCCGTCACAGAAGGGGACAAGACCGAAGCCGAGCTGCGCTTCGGCGTCTCGGTCAACACGTGGTCCGTCAACGAACTCGCCGACGCCGTGCACGGCGCGCCGGAGTACGACGTCGACGCCCTCGTAGCCGAATACGAGCGCCTCTACGAGGTCGCACCGGAACTGTGTGCCGGCGGCGCCCGGCACGAGTCCCTGCGCTACAGCGCCCGGATCGAACTGGGTCTGCGGTCCTTCCTGGAGGCGAACGGCTCCGCCGCATTCACGACGTCGTTCGAGGACCTGGGCGCGTTGCGCCAGCTTCCCGGCATGGCCGTGCAGCGGCTCATGGCCGACGGCTACGGCTTCGGTGCCGAGGGCGACTGGAAGACCGCGATCTTGGTCCGGGCTGCGAAGGTCATGGGCGCCGGACTGCCCGGTGGCGCCTCGCTCATGGAGGACTACACCTACCACCTGACGCCGGGGGAGGAGAAGATCCTCGGCGCGCACATGCTCGAGGTCTGCCCCTCCCTGACCGCAGCCAAGCCGCGCGTGGAGATCCACCCGCTGGGCATCGGCGGCAAGGAAGATCCCGTCCGCATGGTCTTCGACACCGATGCGGGGCCCGGCGTCGTGGTCGCGCTCTCGGACATGCGCGACCGGTTCCGCCTCGTCGCGAATGCCGTCGACGTCGTCGACCTCGAGGAACCGCTCCCCAACCTCCCGGTCGCGCGTGCACTGTGGGAGCCGAAGCCCGACTTCGCCACCTCCGCCGCCGCGTGGCTCACCGCAGGCGCCGCGCACCACACCGTGCTCTCCACCCAGGTGGGCATGGACGTGTTCGAGGACTTCGCCGAAATCGCCCGGACCGAACTGCTCACCATCGACGGCGGCACCACCATCAAACAGTTCAAGAAGGAACTCGCGTGGAACGCCGCCTACTACAAACTCGCCGGCGGGCTGTGAACGGCGAGGGCTTTTAACAAGAAGAAGCCCGGGCTAACGGCGCGTTGCCGTTAACCCGGGTTTTTCCGTATCTCTTTATTCATGGAACTTCTCACGCGCCTCGCGCTGTTGGCGTTCGAGCTTGGCTTCCGCTTCGGTCCTCCGCTGGCCGACGATGCGCATCTGGTGGGTGGTCGGGTGTTCGTATTCCTCCACGAAGGCGCCCTTTTCCCTCGGAAGGTAATGGCCGGGAGCCGGGGACGCGAGCTTTTGGTCTTCGTTTTCGCTCATGTCAAAATCGTCCCACCGGGCGGCGGCGGGCAAAAGGGGTTCGGCCCATAGTGCCGCAAGTGGAAGCGACATCCCGGTCTTCGGACCGGGATGTCGCTTGCCTTCTCACGAATTCACAAAGTCAGCCGAGGTTCAGGGCCGTCCAGGAGACGGGTGGCAGGGTGATTTCGACGACGCCGTCACGTACTACGGCACTCTTATTCGGGTGCAGCCCGACGCGGTTCGGATCGTTGAGCGTGTTCTTGGCGTATACATCCGCGTCCGAGAGCGTCTGCGCATCCAGGACGATCGCGCTGTCAAGAGCCGTGAGGTCGATGGTGACCGTTGCCTCTTCAGTCCGTGATCGGTTGACCAGGAAGACCGACGTCGCAGCGGCGTCCGCGTCGTAGGTCGCGACCGCGTCGATGAGCGGGACGGCACCGTAAGCGTCAGTGCTGTACTTGTCCGCATCCAGCCTCACGTCCAGGGCGACGCCCTTGGCCAGTTTGGAGGTCAACGCGAACGGGAAGAACGTGGTCTGTTTCCACGCGGGACCGCCGGGTTCGGTCATGATGGGAGCGATCACGTTGACGAGCTGCGCCAGGGAGGCGGACGTGACACGGTCGGCGTGCTTAAGTAGTGAGATCAGGAGGTTGCCGAAGACGACGGCGTCGGCAACTGAGTACGTGTCCTCAAGCAGTCGCGGCGCCTTGGGCCAGTTGTCCAGCCCTTCGATTTTGTCCACGTTATGGAACCGTTCGAGGTACCACACATTCCATTCGTCGAAGGAAATGTTGATGGTTTTGGCGCTCCCGTTGACAGCTTTGACGTGGTCCGCCGTCGCCACAACCGATTCAATGAAGTGGTCCATGTCGGTGGCGGAAGCAAGGAACGAGTCCAGGTCACCGTTCTTTTCTTCGTAGTAGGCGTGGCAGGAGATGTAATCAACGTCCTCGTAGGCGTGGGTGAGTACCACGCGCTCCCATTCTCCGAAGGTGGGCATATGGGCGCTCGATGAGCCGCAGACCACAAGTTCAACGGAAGGATCAAGCTGGCGCATTGCCTTCGCGGTCTGCGATGCGATTTTGCCGTAGTCGTCGGCAGAGCGATGGCCCAACTGCCACGGGCCATCCATCTCATTGCCGAGGCACCACATTTTGACGCCAAAGGGCTCCACCCGGCCATGAGCGGCCCGGCGGTCCGACAGCTCCGTCCCGGAGCGGATGTTGGAGTACTCCAACAAGTCCAAAGCTTCCAGCGTGCCGCGGGTGCCGAGGTTGACGGCCAGCATGAGTTCGCTGCCCACCTTCTCAAGCCAGGTGCTGAACTCGTGCATGCCGATCTCGTTGGTTTCGGTGGAGTGCCACGCGAGGTCGAGTCGGTGGGGGCGCTGTTCCTTGGGCCCAACGCTGTCCTCCCAGCGGAACCCGGAGACGAAGTTGCCGCCCGGATAGCGGATGGTGGAAACACCGAGTTCTTTGACGAGCTCGATCACGTCAGTGCGGAAACCGTCGGCGTCGGCGCTGGGGTGACCGGGTTCGTAGATGCCGTCGTAGACACAGCGTCCAAGGTGTTCAACAAACGAACCGAAGAGGCGGGGATTGACTGCGCCCACTGCGAATTGTGGGTCGATCGTAAGGCGTGCGGAAACCATGGTCTGCTTTCGGTGAGAAGGAGCGGGAAATGAAGAGGTGCTTCAAGGGGCTATTTGAGGCTGCCGAGTGACAGGCCGCCCTGCCAGTACTTCTGCAGGGTGAGGAATGCCACCACGAGGGGAATGATGGAAATGAACGAACCGACGACGATCAGGCTCCAGAGCGAGTGGCCGCCCCCGTTGTTGGACGAAGCCAGCTGCTCCCAGAGCCCTATGCCCACGGTGAGCGGATAGAGCCTCTCCGTGGACAACATGGCCAAGGGCAGGAAGTAGTTGTTCCAGGTCCCAACGACGGAAAGCAGCAGGACGGTCACCAGCGCCGGCCGAAGCAAGGGCAACGAGACTTGGAAGAAAGTGCGGAGTTCACCGGCTCCGTCCACCCTTGCCGCGTCGAGCAGCTCGTCTGGAACCGCTTCTGCGGTGTAAACCCGCATCAGGTAGACGCCGAAGGGGCTAAGCAGCGACGGCAGGATGACCGCCCACACGGTATCGGTCAGCTTGAGGTTGGACATCAGGATGAATGTCGGGATGACCAGCGCCGTCATGGGGACCATCACGGCACCGAGCAACAGTGCGAACGTAAGGTTCCGGCCCCGGAACTTGTACTTGGCAAACCCATAACCGGCCAGGACCGAGATTGCGGTCGCTCCCAGACCGCCGCTGACAGCGTAGAGAAGGGAATTGCCCAGCCACTGTACGTACTCCCCGCCGTTGTAGGCGAAAAGCTCCTGAATGTTCGCTATCAGGTTGAAATTCTTGTCGAACCACATAGCGCCGGACGAGCCCGCGAAAAGTCCTTGGGCGTCTTTCGTGCTGGCGACGAAAAGCCACCAAATGGGAGCCAGGAAATATAGGACCAGGACGCCCAGAAAGGCATGAGCCACCACGTTGCGCCGCCGGGGCCGCGACAGCCGGGTTGCGGCCGGGAGATGTGTTGTCAGCGCACTCATGAGAGGTTGCTCCCTTTCTTGCGGGTGGCGAACATGAAGATGTACACCGCGATGAAGACGACGATGCCGAGGGAGAAGGATATGGCCGAGGCGTAGTTGAACTGGGCGTATCCAAAGGCCAAATTGAACGCGTAGATGTTCGGGGTGAAATCCGGGGTGATGCTGCCGTTGGCTACCGGCCCGAGGATTTGCGGCTCGGAGAAGAACTGCAGCGTCCCGATCAGCGCGAAGATGAGAATGAGCACAAGTGCCGAAGAAACCAGGGGGATCTTGATGCGGAACGCAACCTGCCTTTCGGAGGCCCCATCAATCTTGGCGGCCTCGTAGAGGGTCGGATCGATTCCCTGTAATGCCGCGTAGATGATGATCATGTAATAGCCGGCCCATTGCCACGTCACAACATTGAGAAGGCCGTAGAAGACGTTGTCCTGGCTGAGCAGGAAGGGCGCGGAGGCGTGGAACAGGGAGAAAAACTGCTCGAGGGGGCCGAATGTCGGACTGTAAAGAAAGCCCCACATCAGGGCACCAATGACGGCCGGCACTGCGTACGGCAGGAAGATCATGAGCCGGGAGAACCTTGCGAGCCGGGTGGTGAGGTGGTCGAGCACGAGGGCGGCTGCCAGGGAGACGGCCATCTGGACCGGGATGAGGACCAGGGAGAAGCGGACCACGAACCACACACCCTTGAGGAACTGTGGATCCGAGAAGGCGCGGAGATAGTTCTCCAAACCGCTGAACCGCGTCCCTGTCGCCAGGCCCTTGGTGAACAGGCTGAGGTAGAGGGCGTAGGCAAGCGGAGCAAGAAGGAACGCCACGAAAACTATTCCGAACGGTGCGATGAAGAGCCATCCGGTCCTGGCCCGCCGCGCATTCATCTTGTCGCTGCGGGAGCGGGTCCTGCGTTCGGGCGGGGGCGCGGAATTCACTTTGTCCGGGGTGGAAGTGCGTGGCAACGACGTCACCGTTGACCCGTGAACTGCCATGAGCTGTCCTGCAACTTTCTCTTGATCGATTCCGCCCCGTTCCGCCCACCCGGGGCCGGCGGAACGGGAGGAGCTGTCAGTTGACTGTGAACCCTTGGCTCTTCGCGTAGTTCACCATGATGCCCTGCAGCTCGGTGGCTGCTTCGTCCCCGCTGACTTTGCCGGCATTGATCTTGACCGTCTCTGCCTGCAGTTGCGCGTAGTAGTAGACGCTGAACGGGCTGTAACTGAATCCCTTGTAGGCATTTTCGGCCGGTATGTAGATGTCCTTGTTCGCGGTCTGTCCGCCAAAGAAGTCGACGGCGTTGTTGGTGAACGCGTCCGACTTCAACACATTCTGGTTGAGCGGGAAGATCGTTTGGGTCTTCCAGCCGTCCGTCAGCGAGGCGTCGTCGGCGTAGAGGCCCTTGGCGACTTCGGCGGCGAGCTTCTGGTCACCGGCCTGTGAGGTGACGGCAAAGGTGGATCCTCCCCAGTTCACGGAGACCGGGTTGCTTGCATCCCATTGGGGGAGGGGGGCCGCAGCGAATGTTCCCTTCTCGTTGCCCTTACCCACTCCGGACCCGGTGAGGTAGCCGGGAGCCCATGCGGCCGAGATGTACGTAGCGTACTTGCCGCCGATCATTCCTGAAATGTAGTCGGTGGTGAACTGGTCCTGGGTGGCGACCAGGCCCTTCTTCACGAGTCCCGCCCAGTAGTTCAGCACGTCCTTGGCCGGCTGGCTGTCGAGGTGGATGGAGATGTTCTTCTGGTCCGCCAGGTCATAGGTGAAGGGAACGGCGCCCTTTTGGGCCATGAGGGCGGTCAGGGCGGCGGGGACATTGCTGCCAAGGTCTCCGAAAGCAGGGCCGCCGGCGTCCTTGACCTTCTGCGCGGCCGTTTCGTACTCGGCCCACGTCGTCGGCGGCTTGATGCCGTACTTGTCCAGGATGTCCTTACGGTAGATCATGGCCATCGGCCCGCCGTCGACCGGGATGGCGTAGACCGAATCGCCCTGCGAGACGTCCTTCCAGGAACCCGCGCTGAAGTTCTTCTTGACGTCTGCGGCGCCATACTTGCTCAGGTCCACAAGCGCGTTCTGCAATTCAAAACCCGTCAGCTGGTCAGCCTCGAGCATGATCACGTCAGGGGCTCCCTTGCCGGCCTGTATGGCTGTTTGGAACTTCGCGTACTCCGGGCCACCCTGGCCGGCCACGGTCCAGCAGACCTGGACATCGGTGTGGGAGTTGTTGAAGTTGTCGACGACCTTGGCCATGTTGGGGTACCACGCCCACACGGAGACCTTCGGAGCATCGGAATGGACAATCTTGTTCGTGCAATTGGTGGTATTGGAGCCCGCACTGGCGGCATCCGCGCCACCACTGCACCCTGCCAGTGTGGCGGCAAGGGCAGCGGCTGACACTGCTGCGGCGATTGCTTTCTTGTTCACGTAGTTTCCCTTCGGTCGTGCATGGACGTCGTCGTCGGAGGTGGAGCAGCGAGGGCAGGCCGTCTTCCAGCCAATGGATGGTGGTGGGACTTGGACGGACTCGGCGGATGGGGACAAGAGACATTTCCGAGCTTTTACATCGATGTAAGTAATCGTTGTAAATCCATGATGATGTGACCGGACTTACATGTCAAGAAGAAATCCGACGGCGTCTTCGGCGGGCTAGATCGCCGTGGATTCCCGGCTGATGACCTTGAACCCGGCTTCAAACTCGCGGGCAGGCGTCGCTTCGGCCGCGCCGTCGATTCGTTCCAGGAGCATCGCGACGGCGGTCTCGGCGATCTCCCGACGGCCCGGATCTATGGTTGACAACGTCGGGAGTGAATACCGGGTTTCGTCGATGTCGTCAAAGCCGATGATCGCCACATCCTCAGGGATTCTCAGTCCAGCATCCTGCATGACACGCATCGCCCCTAGGGCGATGGAGTCGTTGAAGGCCACGACGCCGTCGAACTCCAGCCCGGACTCCAGGACGTGCCGCATTGCCTGGGCGCCGTCGGAACGGTGCCACGACTGGACATCGATTGCCAGTTCGTCCCGGTAATCCAGCCCCGCCTTCTGCAAGGCGCGGCGGTAACCTTCCAAGCGAAGCCCGGCTGAACCGATGACTTCATTTCGGTGGGCACCAAAAGCGAGTAGTTTCGTTTGTCCGCGTTGGAGGAGGTGGTCGGTAGCTGCCTGCGAAGCCTCGATGTTTTGCATGGTCACGTGGTCCGTGGGGCCGTGAAAGATCCGCTCACCCAGGAGGACCATGGGAGTCGGAATCTCGATGAGGCCTGCGTCTTCCTGGCTCAGGCCGAGCACGCTGTACAGGACGCCATCGACCATTCGCATCCGGGGGCCATGCAGGATCTCCAGCTCGCGCGTCCGGGAGCCTCCGCTTTGCTCGATGATCACCACTTTCCCGCGTTTTGAGGCGGCCGTCATGACGGCATCGGCGAGCTCGGCAAAATAGGCATTCTTCAGATCCGGGATGATGAGGCTGATGACATCCGTGCGTCCGGACCGCAAGCCCCGGGCCGAGAGATTCGGCTGATAGCCGAGTTTCTCGATGGCCAGCAAAACCCGCTCGCGGGTCTCGGCTTTGATGTTTGGATGGTCATTGATGACGTTCGATACGGTTTTGATAGACACATCGGCCGCCAGGGCCACATCCCGCATGGTAATTGCCACTTTTCCTTCTTCCGCGCACGTCAGCGACCGTCCTTAGCTGAAGATTACAACGTTGGAAAGCGTTTGGGCCGAAACGGCACCGAGCTGCAGGATGGGTAGGTGCCAACCCGGTAGTGGGTGGATGATGGCTGGATGAGCGAAGACAGCGGTTCCCGTCCGGATTTTTTCACCCGGTTCACCACCAAGGTGGCCAAAGTTCTCGGCCACGCCTGGGTGTTCAGCGCGGCAGTAATCATCCTCATTGTTTGGGCGTTTACGGGACCACTCCTGGGATTTTCGGATACCTGGCAGTTGGTCATCAATACCGGCACGACCATCGTGACGTTCTTGATGGTCTTCATCATCCAAAACACCCAGAATAGAGACAGCGCCGCCCTCCACGTGAAGCTCGACGCCGTGATGCGTGAACTCCGGATCACCAACTCCAAGCTTTATCAAGCTGAAGACGAAGGCGAGAAGGAGCTCGAGGAGCAGCGCCGACGCATCGAGCAGGAGGCCGAGTCCGATTAACCGGATCGGGGTCGTGGAGTGCTGGCGGTTCCTACATGAGCCACTGGACCGAGACGTTCATCGCGAGCAGGGCATTCGTCAGCGGCGCAAGTATCGACTCGTCGGCCTCCATGCGGTGCAGCGTCTCGAGGAATTCATCCACCTGGATGTTCGTGAACCCGCCGTCCCGGAGTTGCTGGACGGCAAGCTCGGTATTCTGCTTCCGGGTGTTGCTGAATCGAGGGGTTACCTCTGGCTGTACCGGTTCCGAATCCATTGACTTTGCTTGCCCCCGCAACCTATCCCTGTCGGTATGACGCTCGCGCACACCGTATTCCTGCATTACGAATGCTACTATCTCGCGGGCCGGACTGGAGCAACGGCAAGTCCGGCAGCCAATAGCATGGGTCAATGATGGATAAGTCGTCGGTTCCTGGCGCGTTGAAACACGAGGTGGCCCGTGACCCTCGCCGCGTCCACTGGATGGAATTGTTCTTCGACCTCGTCTTTGTGGCTTTCGTCGGGCAGCTTGCGCGCGGGATCCACGGCGACCCCGGATGGGCTGAGTTCGGCACCTTCGTTCTGCTTTTCTTTCCGGCGTGGTGGGCTTGGGTGAACATTGTCTCCGTAGTCAACCTCCTGCCAGGTTTGTCGTCCCGGGCTCTGGGCGTCGCGATGCTCGCGGCGATGGCGGCGGCGAGCATCATGGCCGCCGCCGCGCCCGGTGCCTTTGGAGAACGCGCTTGGGCCTTTTCGCTGGCCAATGCCGCCATTCGCGTGGTTCTGCTGATCTTGTGGCTGTACCAGCACCGTGAAAATTCGGCCGAATTTCCGTGGCGGATTTGGATCTACAACGGCGGCACGGCCGTCCTCTGGCTCATCTCCGCCTCCTTACCTCTCCACATTGCCGTCGTTCTGTGGGCCACCGCGATCGTGGTCGAGATTGGCATGATGGCGCTTAGCGCCCGCCTTTGGCCTGACCGCGGCATCGCTGGCATCAACATCGAGCACGCTTCCGAGCGGCTTGGCTTGTTCGTCATCATTGTGCTCGGCGAGTCCATCTTCACGATCGTCACCGAGGTGTCTGACGATTGGGGCCCGGGCGCAGGCCTGCTCGGTGCGCTCGGATTCCTCGTGGTTGCCCTGCTCGGCTGGGCATTCTTCCAATACGGCACGGGGACAGTCACGGCAGGGCTCGAGCGACTGCAGGCCCGGTCCGATTTCGCCGGGATCCTTCAGACCACGTTGTTCATGCCGTTTCTTCTGGTTTTGGGGGTAACTGCAATCGCCGGGGCCATTGCGACGACCATTCCAGCCCCCTATGAGCACTTGCCCTTCGGTTCCGGGATTTCTCTCGGGGGAGGTCTGGCCCTCTTCTATGGTTGCAATGCGATCGTGTCGCTTCGCTACGGTCAGCCTCCGCGCGCGGTGCTGCCGTGGGCGGTGCCGACCGTGGTGATCGCCGTGTTGCTCATACCGGTGAGCGCTGTGGTTCCCGCCGCCGTCGCGTTGGCCCTCGCAGTGGTTGTCCTGCTCCTTGTCACCGCCTACGTCGAGATTCAGAGGCGACGGCGGCAGGCCCCAACTAGCTGACAGTTGTTGTCGTTCTGGGGCTTCAAAACGACAACAACTGCTAGTCAGTTGGGTCAGCCGTTGATCACCTGGGGGACCCCGAGGGCTTTGAGGCCTTCGACGCCGAATTCCAGGCCATAGCCGGATTGCTTGGCGCCGCCGAAGGGGACCCGCGGGTCGACGTTGCCATGTTTGTTGATCCATACGGTTCCGGCCTCAAGGCGGGCGGCAACGTCACGGGCAGCGTCCAGGTCGGAGGACCAGACGGAGGCGCCGAGTCCGACGTCGAGCGCGTTCGCCATGGCGACGACCTCGTCCACGGTGCCGTAGCGGATGATGGGCAGGGCCGGGCCGAACTGTTCCTCGGCGACGAGGGGGTTGCTGTTGTCGATGTCGGCTACGAGGGTGGTGGGGTAGAAGTTGCCGGGCTGGCCGTCGTCGGGGTTGCCGCCGAGCAGGATGCGGGCGCCGGAATCGCGGGCGGCATCCACGAGCTTCGCGACGATGTCGAACTGCTGCCGGTTCTGCAGCGGTCCCAGCACGTTCGCCTCGTCCAGACCAACCCCCATGGGCATCGCGGCGGCAACGGCAGCAAGCTCGGTGCACACTGCTTCATAGAGGGAGTCGTGGACGTAGAGGCGCTTGAGTGCGGCGCAGGTCTGGCCGGTGTTGATGAAGGCACCCCAGAAGAGTCCTTCGGCGATGGCTTTGGGGTCTGCATCGGGCAGGACGATGCCGGCGTCGTTGCCGCCGAGTTCGAGAGTGAGCCGCTTTACCGTGTCCGCGCTGGAGCGGATGACGGCCTTGCCGGTGGCGGTGGAACCGGTGAACATGACCTTGCCGATGGCCGGGTGTTCGGCGAGCCGGGCGCCGACGTCCCGGCCGCCGGAGACCACCGTGAGGAGGCCTTCGGGGAGTTCTTCGTTGATCACGGCGGCCAGGGCCAGCACGGACAGGGGTGTGTATTCGGAGGGTTTGACGACGACGGCGTTGCCCATCCGGAGGGCGGGGGCGATCTGCCAGATGGTGATCATCATGGGCCAGTTCCAGGGGCCGATCGCGCCGACGACGCCGATGGGCCGGTAGTGGAGTTCGGCGCGGGTTTCGCCGTCGTCGACGACGGTTTCCACCTCGAGCGGGGTGGCGGCGGTGGCGCGGAGCCAGGCCGCGCAGGCGCCGACTTCGAAGCGGGCGTTGGGGCCGTTGAGCGGTTTGCCTTGCTCGCGGGAGAGCAGCCGGGCAAGTTCCTCGGCGGAGCGTTCGACGGCGTCTGCCGCCCTGAGGAGCGCGGCGGAGCGGACGTCGTGGCCCAGAGCGGCCCACGCTGGTTGGGCTACCTGGGCGGCGGCGACCGCGCGTTCGAGGTCGTCGACCGTGTGAACCGGGGCCTCGCCGACAACGGTGCCCGTGGCGGGGTCGATAATGGTCCGGCTTTCGCCGGTGGTCGGGGTGATTGAAGCGAGGAGGGCGTCGTAGCTTTCCAAGGGTTTACTCCACTCTGAGTTGGTAATGGTTTCTATGGACAAGGCACTTGCGGTCAGACGGCCATCAGGATCATGGCGCCCAAGGCGCCCGCCGAAGAGATCGCCTCAAGCGATGCAGACGCGTGACGACGGTGTCCGCGGCCATTTGGTCGAAGGGTTCGGGCGGCCAGGGCGATTGAGTAGGCGATGACCGCTGCCGCGAGGGCAACTGCCAGGGCCGGATTCGCTCCACCGAGTCCTGAATGCGCATGTGCTTGGTGTACAGAACTTGACGGGACAGTGGGAAGGGTTGTGACGAAAATGGCGAACATGGCCACCATGGACAAGGAGCGGTGTATTTCCATGCCGCCCCGGCGATCCTTGGGCAAGAGCACCAGCGGAAGAGGGGACGTGAGGAGCAGGAGAAGGCCCCACACGACGCCCGGCACAATGCCTGGCCCGACGGTTGTGTCCGCCATCGCAATGAGCATGAGTGCCATCGGCCCCCACTGGCTAAGGTTCCTGACCAATCCTTCACGCATCGGGCTCCAGATTCCGAGGGCACAGCAAGCGAGCATGACGATCGAAAGGGTGGTGTGCATGGTGTTCACCGATCATCAGTCCCGGCGCTACACGTCGTCTTCGTCGCCGAGATGGACGGCCGCCGGCCCCTCCTCGCCGTGACCGATCCGCCGATACACGGCCGGGTTGCTCCGGCGGAGGCGGAACGCCCAGGCGATCCCCACCAGCCCGGGCACGATGATCGTGGCAGGCAGGACGAGCGTCAGCGCATTGGTCTCGTTTTGGCCGAGCAGTACGTTGAAGTTGACCACGATCAGCACGAAGATCGCCGCAAGGAGCACGAACCCCAGGGCAGGGGCGATCAGGCGGGTCCAGATTCCAGCGTCATGCCTGTTCTTGCGGAAGAACCCAATGACCGCCAGCGAGACAACGGTCATCAAGAGGACAAGTCCCATGGCGCCGTCGTTCGTCAGCCACGTGAACATGGTCAGGACAGGATAGAGGTCGCCCAGCGATGATCCGGTCCCCGCGATGGCGAAAGCCACCGTGACCACGACGGCGATCACCGTCTGGGCGATCGACCCGGCGTAGGGGGCGCCGCTGTGCCGCCGTACTGCGCCCAGCTTGCGCGGCAGGACTTGTTCCCGGCCCAGGGAGAAGAAATAGCGGGCTGCGGCATTGTGGAAGCTGACGAGAGCTGCGAAGAGGCTGGTGACGAAGAGCAGGCGGGCCAGGTCGGCGAGAAGTACGCCGGCATGGTCGCTGAGGAAACCGAACATCAGGTCCGGTCCTTGTTTCGCGGAAGCGTCCACCACTGCGGACGGTCCGGTTCCGACCGCCATGGCCCACGAGGAAACAGCGTAGAACAAGGCGATGATGGCCACCGCGGTATATGTAGCCCGGGCGACAGTGTGCTTGGGGTCCTTGCTTTCCTCGCCGTAGATCGCGGCCGATTCGAATCCCATGAACGCCGCGATGCCGAAGGAAAGGACCGCCCCGACGCCCGGCACGAAAAGGCTCTGCGTGCTGAGCGGCGCTCCGCTGACTCCCTCGGGGGCCACGGCAAAGGAGACGACGTCGTAGACAATCACCACGAGGAACTCCAGGCCGACGAGCACCCCGAGGACCTTCGCTGACAGGTCCACGCGGTTCACGCCGAGGAATGCAACGACGGCGATGCAGACAAGCACCGGAATCCACCACGGGACGGTGATGCCGAAGCGTTCGTTGATCAGGCTTGAGACGGTGAAGCCGAAGAGGCCGTAGATGCCGACTTGCATCAAGTTGTAGGCCATCAGGGCCACCATGGAAACCCCGACGCCGACCGGCCGGGAGATGCCCTGCGCCACGTAGGAATAGAAGGCGCCGGCGTTGACGACGTACCGGCTCATGGCCGCGTAGCCGACGGCGAACACGGCGAGGGTTCCGCCGAGCAGCAGGAAGGACAGCGGCACGCCAGTGACTCCGGTGACGGCAAACGTCGTCGTCACGCCGCCGGCGAGGACAGTGAGCGGAGCCGAGGCGGCGATGATCATGAAGGTCACCGCAGGGACGCCGAGACGACGTCGATGATGATGAGGTTGGCCCACCTCAGTGGTCTCTTTCCCGGTTGTTAAACTCATTTCTGGGCCTCCATGTGGCAGTGGCCGCCTGCGGCGGGTTTCGACGGCGGAACGTCGAGTACGGGGCTCCGGTCGAAGAAACCTTCGGGGCGGAGTTTGAATCCCACCGTGTCGACGGGCATGATCGGCCAGTCCTCGGGGCGGGGGAAGTGGGTCAGCCCGAAGGTGTGCCATACGACGATGTCTTGTCCGTCGATGTCCCTATCGCGGGCGATGTAGGCCGGCAGTCCGGCTCCTCCGGAGTGCTGGTTGACGAAGTCGCCGCTGGGGTAGCGCTCGTTCTCGTCATAGCGGGTCACCCATAGGTCCTTCGTGGCGAAGGCTGCGCGTTGGGCGATGGACGATTGGGGATCGGCGAGGAGCATGGGATGGCCTTGTCCGTGGAGCTTGTATCCCACGGGGTCGCCCAGGCGGTTGAGTGAGTCGGGATTGGAGATGATCCAGGCCCGTCCCGCCGCCATGTCAGACTCGCGCACGGCCTCCGACTCGCTCTTGAGCACCGTCCGACGGCGGGCGAAGGCGTTGCCCCGTTCGTTGCCTTCTCCCATCGGTACGCGGACGGCGTCCTCTTCCTCGACCCTGTTGCCTAGGCCGTCGATCGCGAAGTCCAGCCGGGCGCTGAAGAGGTGCTGGTGGAAGGGAGCCCCAAGGCCCGGGGCGAGCTCCGAGGCGTACGGGTAGCCCTTTCCGGGGTGGGCGCTCGTGAAGACGACGCCGGTGGCCTTGGCTTCGAACTCGATGGTGCCGTCAAGGTAGAGGTACCAGTAGAAGCCGTAGTCGTAGTTGCCGATAGTCGTGAAGAAGCTGATGACGAGCCTGCGGTTCCGGCGGGTGTAGTTCACGCCGCTCCAGAGGTCGCTGTGCTTGGCGAGGATGCTCCAATCCTCTTCGTGCATGCATATTCCGTTTCGGATTTCCCGTGGCCGGCCGAACGCGTCACTGACTACCGGGCTGAGGTAGGTGATTTCGCCGAGGCAATCGCAGCCGAGTTCGAGCGAGTTAGCGTATTGGCCCACGAGGTATTCGCCGGTATCGAAGTAGTTCTGCCAGGAGCGCACGGGTGAGGGGTCGCCGTATGGCACCACCATTTCGGCGATGGAAGCCCGCTTGAGGATGCTGCGACGGCGATCGACGTCGTCGAACGCTACATTGTGCAAAACGACGCCTTCCCGGACATCGAAGCCGATGTCCAGGCTCCACTTCTCCCACTCGACGTGGTTTCCATTGTGGACGGTGAAGCTCGGACCTTCCGGCTGGGTGATGTGGATCGGCTTCTGCGTGGTGCGCATCGGTCCGGTCAGCTCCGGGTCCGTAAAGTTGCCATGTTCTGCCGGCACCGGGACGGCGCCGAAATCCAGGACCTGGTCCACCGTCTTGCTGACGACATCAACGTAGGCAACCAGCCCATCCACGGGGTGGGCCCAGGCGCTGTCCTCGCGGAACTCCTGGACGAATGCCAAGCCGCGCAGAATCCGGCGGCCTTTCTCCTCGGGGTACTCGAAGACGCCGGCCGAAAGGGGAGCAACCCTGACTTTGCTGACGTCGAGGTTCCGGTCAGCCAAGGCCTTGAGCCACCGCTCGTCCTGGGCGAGGATCTCTTCGACCACCTCGAATTCTTCTTCGATGACCGGAAGCTCGCCCGTCACCGAGGTGTCAAGATCTACCTTCGAGACGACTTCCTGGTGTGTCACGGAGACCACGACGTCCTGTGCCGCACCGCTCAAGACGTTGTGCAGGAACGCCCTGAACCTGCGGTCCGGAGTCTCCGTTTCGCCCGCTCCTGAATCGCGAGGGGGGTCAAGGAGGCCAAGGTAGGCGATCCGGATGGATCCGTCGAAGAGCCCGGCGTCGGCCAAAATGCCCCTGACGGCCGTGATGTCTTCGGCACTGGTCAAGGCATACGGAGACAGTCCGGCAATCTCAGCCATGTCGGCGATTTCTGGAGAGGAGGTTGTGCTCATGGAAGGCCTTTGTGAGTGGCGGTTTATTTTCTATGTGTGTAGAGAATAGCATCGTGTAATCTAAGTCACAACGGTTGTAGAAAAAAGATTTGGGGAAAGAGTGCCGAAGATCGTAGACCACGACAAGCGCCGGGTGGAGCTGGTCGAAGCCACGTGGCGGATCATCGCAAGCCGGGGGATCGAGGGTGCCACGATGCGCGAGATAGCAACGGAAGCGGGCTTTGCCAACGGCGCGCTCAAGCCGTACTTCCCCACGAAAGACGATCTCTTGACGTTTGCTTTCGGCCACGTCTTCAACCAGACGAATAGCCGCATGAGCGACTCCACCGCCGGCCTGCGGGGACTGTCGGCGTTGCGCAGCTACTGCCATGAAATATTGCCGCTCGACGCCGAGCGGCTAAACGAAGCGCGAATCGCGATCGCCTTCTGGCAGCGCGCACTGACGGACCCGGCGAAGGCCGCCTTGCATGATTCCTCGATGGAGCAATGGCGTGACGCCCTGTTCGACAAGCTCCGTGAAGCCAGGGAACTCGGCGAACTGAAAGAAGGTCTCAACGACGACGACATCGTCGGCGGGATCATGACGTTTGCGCTCGGTGCCCAGATCACGGCCACGCTGACGCCGGAACATCACTCGGCGGATCAGCTTCGGTCCCAACTGGAGACCTACATATCGCTCATTTCATCCGAAAAGGGCGATCTGGTGCCGACGGCCGGATCGAAGGGATCCGCTTAGCGGCGCAGGGTGCTCTGCCGCGCCACGAGCTCCGGCGTGAACACCACTTGGCTGTGCACGTGGCCGGGTTCGGCGTCGATTTCGTCGAACAGGAGTTGGGCGGCACGCTCGCCGATCAGCTGCCTCGGTTGACTGATGGAGCTGAGTGGGATGCTCGACTGCGAAGCGAAATCGATGTCGTCGAACCCGACGATGGCGATGTCCTCGGGCACGCGGAGCCCGTTCGCGGCGAAGGATTGCAAAAGCCCTAGGGCTAATTGATCGTTGGCGGCAAACACGGCATCCGGGCGCTTGTCAGGTTGGAGATTCCCGATAAGATCTCCAATCCGGCGTCCGCGTTCGAATTTCAGATCGGGCGTTTCGAATAGTTGAAGCGGGACTCCGGCACGTGCGGCCGCGTCGGCGGCACCCCGGTATCGGTCCTCGACCTGCTGCAGGGTGAAGGGGCCGCCGACGAATGCAGGACGTACCGAGCCGACGCTGACGAGATGCTCCAGGGCAGTGGCGCCGCCGGCGACGTCGTCCACCGAAACCGAGCAGAACTGATCCGTGCTTGCGAGCCTGTCGACGAGTACAGAAGGGATACCCCGGTCGCGCATTCTTTCCAGCCGTTGAAGAACTTGTCCGAACGGCGTGATGAGGACGCCTTGGACCCGCTGCTGCTCGAAGAGGTCCAGATAGGCCTCCTCGCGGCCGGCGTCTTCGGCGCTGTTGGCCAGTATCAGGGAGTGCTTGTGGTCTTCGGCGACGTTTTCAGCGCCCAAAGCGACATCGGTGAAGAAGGGGTTTCGCACGTCCAGCACCAACATGCCGAGGCTCCTGGTGGAGCCGGACCGCAGTGAGCGGGCTGATTCGTTCCGCACGAATCCCAGCTCTTCGATGGCGGCAAGAACGCGGGTCCTCTTGTCGAACGAGACTTGGTCCGGACGGTTGAGGACATTCGAAACTGTTCCGACCGAAACTCTGGCAAGGGCGGCGACGTCAGTCAGCTTTGCTCCCGGGCCGCTTGGCACTCTCTACCTCCCAATTGATGAATCGAATCAAACCGCTTGATCAATATTACGTGGTTCGATCGGCGATCTCCGGGATTGACTGTTGACACGCCATGGAAGCAGGCCCTACCGTGTGAGTAGGCTCTTGAATGAAACGATTCAAGACGGAATTGATTCAAAAGAAACGCACTGCTGTTCGAAGACGACGCACAGGCAACAGAAGGAAAAACCATGAACACGACGGAAGCGGCCCTCGGCCGCCTCGGCGAATTGGCCATCGAGGTCCCGTCCTGGGCCTACGGCAACTCGGGCACGCGATTCAAGGTGTTCGGCACGCCCGGCACCCCGCGGACCATCCAGGAGAAGCTGGCTGACGCCGCGAAAGTCCACGAGCTGACGGGTCTTGCACCGACTGTGGCACTGCACATCCCGTGGGACAAGGTGGACGATTACTCCGCCCTCCGCGGGTACGCGGCGGACCTTGGCGTCGGGCTGGGGACCATCAACTCCAACACGTTCCAGGACGACGAATACAAGTACGGCTCCCTGACGTCCTCCGACGCCGCGGTGCGCCGCCGCGCCATCGACCATCACCTGGAGTGCATCGAGATCATGCACGCCACGGGTTCCCGGGACCTGAAGGTCTGGCTGGCGGACGGCACCAACTACCCTGGCCAGGATGACATGCGCGGCCGGCAGGACCGCCTCGCGGAATCCCTCCAGGAGATCTGCGCGGGACTGGGCGGAAACCAGCGCCTGGTGCTGGAGTACAAGTTCTTCGAGCCGGCTTTCTACCACACGGACGTTCCGGACTGGGGTACCTCCTATGCCCAGACGCTGGCCCTGGGGGAGAAGGCCTTCGTGTGCCTGGATACCGGCCACCATGCCCCGGGCACCAACATCGAGTTCATCGTCATGCAGCTGTTGCGCCTGGGCAAGCTCGGTTCCTTCGATTTCAACTCGCGCTTCTACGCCGACGATGACCTGATCGTCGGTGCCGCGGATCCTTTCCAGTTGTTCCGCATCATGCACGAGGTCATCCGCGGCGGCGGCTTCGGGAAAGATTCGGGGGTCGCCCTCATGCTGGACCAGTGCCACAACCTGGAAGAGAAGATCCCGGGCCAGATACGGTCCGTGCTCAACGTCCAGGAAATGACGGCACGCGCCCTGCTCATCGACACGGACGCGCTCACCGAAGCGCAGCGCGAAGGCGACGTCCTTGCCGCCAACGGCATCTTCAACGATGCCTTCTACACGGATGTCCGGCCGGTCCTGGCCGAGTGGCGCGAATCGCGCGGGCTCCCGGCCGATCCGATGACCGCGTTCAAGAACAGTGGCTACCAGAAAAAGATCAACGAGGACCGCGTGGGCGGCCAGCAAGCCGGATGGGGCGCTTAGGCATGAATATGCAGAACACAACCAACAAGACTGTTGAAGAACTGATCGCCCGTTCCAACCGCCTGGGCGCGGACAAAAGGAACACCAACTTCGCCGGAGGGAACACCTCGGCCAAGGGCACGGCACAGGACCCGGTGACCGGGGAGGACGTCGAGCTGTTGTGGGTCAAGGGTTCCGGCGGGGACCTGGGAACCCTGAAGGCGGACAACCTGGCGGTTTTGCGGCTGGACCGGCTGCAGGCACTGAAGGCCGTTTACCCCGGCGTCGAGCGCGAAGACGACATGGTGGCCGCCTTCGATTACTGCCTGCACGGCAAGGGCGGCGCCGCGCCCTCGATCGACACCGCCATGCACGGGTTCGTGGACGCCGCGCACGTGGACCACCTGCACCCGGACTCCGGCATCGCGATCGCGACGGCAGTGGACGGCGAAGCGCTGACGTCCAAGGTCTTCGGCGAGAAGGTCGTGTGGGTTCCGTGGCGCCGTCCCGGTTTCCAGCTGGGACTGGATATCGCCGCGATCAAGGAAGCCAACCCGCAGGCCATCGGCACCATCCTGGGCGGCCACGGCATCACCGCGTGGGGAGCCACGAGCGGGGAAGCCGAAGCCAACTCCCTGTGGATCATCGAGCAGGCCGAACGCTACATCGCCCAGAACGGCAAAGCCGAGCCGTTCGGTGCCAAGCTTCCCGGCTACGCCGCGCTCCCGGAAGCCGAGCGTCGCGCCAAGGCGGCCGCGTTGGCTCCCGCCATCCGCGGCCTCGCCTCGGCCGACAAACCGCAGGTGGGCCACTTCAGCGACGACCCGCGGGTCCTGGAATTCCTCGAAGGCGCCGAGCATCCCCGCCTCGGGGCGCTGGGCACCTCCTGCCCGGACCACTTCCTGCGGACCAAGGTCAAGCCGCTCGTCCTGGATCTTCCCGCCGGCGCCGGCATCGGGGAGAGCATCGCGCGCCTGACGGAACTGCACGCCGCGTACCGCGAGGATTACCAGGCGTACTACGACCGCCACGCCGGCCCGGATTCCCCGGCCCTGCGCGGCGCGGACCCGGCCATCGTCCTGGTCCCCGGCGTCGGAATGTTCTCCTACGGCAAGGACAAGCAGACCGCACGGGTCGCCGGGGAGTTCTACCTCAACGCGATCAACGTGATGCGCGGAGCCGAGGCCATCTCCTCCTACGCACCGATCGAGGAATCCGAGAAGTTCCGGATCGAATACTGGGCCCTCGAGGAAGCCAAGCTCGCCCGGATGCCCCAGCCCAAGTCCCACGCCACGCGCATCGCGTTGGTGACAGGCGCGGCGTCGGGCATCGGGAAGGCGATCGCGACCCGCCTTGCCGCGGAAGGCGCCTGCGTGGTCATCGCGGACCTCAACCTGGACAACGCCCAGGCCGTCGCGGCCGAACTCGGCGGTGACGACGTCGCTATCGGCGTGCAGGCAGACGTGACCGACGAAGCCCAGGTGCAGGGAGCCATCGACGCGGCCGTCCTGGCATTCGGCGGGCTGGACCTGGTGGTCAACAACGCAGGCCTGTCGATCTCCAAACCCTTGCTGGAAACCACGGAGAAGGACTGGGACCTGCAGCACAACGTCATGGCCAAGGGCTCGTTCCTGGTCTCCAAGGCCGCGGCGAAGGTCATGATCGACCAGGGCATGGGCGGGGACATCGTCTACATTTCCTCCAAGAACTCAGTGTTCGCGGGCCCGAACAACATCGCCTACTCCGCCACCAAGGCCGACCAGGCCCACCAGGTCCGGCTCCTCGCCGCGGAACTGGGTGAATACGGCATCCGCGTCAACGGCATCAACCCCGACGGCGTGGTCCGCGGCTCCGGGATCTTCGCCGGCGGCTGGGGCGCCAAACGCGCCGCCGTCTACGGCGTCGACGAGCAGGAACTGGGCAAGTACTACGCCCAACGCACCCTGCTCAAACGCGAAGTCCTCCCCGAGCACGTCGCCAACGCGGCCGCCGTGCTCACCAGCAACGAACTCTCGCACACCACCGGCCTGCACATCCCGGTCGACGCGGGCGTCGCAGCAGCCTTCCTCCGATGAGCGGGAAGGAGGCCGGCGCCGGCGTTTTCGCCGCCGTCGATATCGGAGCGTCCTCGGGGCGCGTCATGCTCGGCCGGGTCACCGGCGGGCCCGCGTCCGGAAAAACGGTCTCGCTGGAAACGGTGCACCGTTTCCCCAACGGCGTCGTGGAGCTCGACGGCGGACTCCACTGGGACTTCGACGCCCTGTTCGGTGAGGTGCTCACGGGACTTGCGGCGGCCGCCCAAACGGCCGCCGCAAGCGGGGATCGGATTGCCAGTATCGGGATCGACACGTGGGCCGTCGACTACGGACTCGTGGATGCCTCCGGTGTCCTGCGGACCCAGCCGTTCAGCTACCGCGACGAGCGCGGCCGCACCGCCGTCGCGGACGTCCACAAGGTCCTGGACCCGGCGCGGCTCTATGCCACCACGGGTCTGCAGTTCCTGCAGTTCAATACCATCTACCAGCTCGCCACGGAGCGTGAACTGCGCGGCGTCCAGGCTCTGTTGATTCCGGACCTTATTGCGTTCAAACTGACGGGGCAACGCCGTACCGAGGCCACGAATGCTTCCACCACCGGGCTTTTCGACGCCGTCACGGGGGAGTGGGCCACCGAATTCTTCAGGGCACTCGGCCTGCCCAAAAACCTGTTCCCGGCCATCATCCAGCCGGGCGAAACCGTAGGCACGCTGCTGCCGGAGATCGCGGCCCGGACAGGGTTGCCCGCGGAGACTGCGGTGGTTGCCGTGGGATCGCACGACACCGCCTCGGCCGTGGCGGCCGTTCCGGCCCGGCAGGAAGACTTCGCCTACATTTCCTCCGGCACCTGGTCCCTCGTGGGCGTTGAGCTGGACAGCCCGGTCCTGGACGAGTCAAGCCGTTTGGCCAACTTCACCAACGAACGCGGCGTCGACGGAACCGTCCGGTACCTGCGCAACGTGGGCGGCCTGTGGCTGCTCAGCGAATGCCAACGCACGTGGGCGGCCGAAGGGCACCGACAGGAACTCGCCGCGCTCCTGGAGTCCGCGGCGGCACTTCCCGCCGCCGGTCCCCAAATCAACGCCGACGATCCCGCGTTCATCGCCCCGGACAACATGCCCGAGCGCATCCGGGCCGCGGTCCGCGCCGGCGGTGCCGTCCTTCCGGACCGGCCGGCCGCCGTCGTGCGCTGCATCCTGGACAGCCTCGCGGCCGCCTACGCCAGGACCCTGGCGCGCGCCGAAGAACTGTCCGGCAAGCAGACGTCCGTGGTCCACATCGTGGGCGGGGGCTCGCAAAACAGGCTGTTGTGCCAGCTCACCGCCGATGCCACCGGCAAGACGGTTGTCGCCGGCCCCGTGGAAGCCACGGCCCTCGGAAACGTCCTGATCCAGGCCCGGGCGGCAGGAGCCATCAACGGAAGATTGGCGGAACTGCGGGCACTCGTGAGGGCAAGCGTCGGGCTCGAAAGCTACGAACCAAAACTGGCACTTCAGAGTCCCTAGGTCCAGCGCCCTGTTGTGCCGCAAAACCCCTCGATAAACTTAAGGGGCGCCGAAGAGACGCAAGGTTGGTTGCGGGAAAGGCAAGATCATGTCCGACAGCAGCGGCGTCGAAGAACCCACTGAAGATGAGACAAGCGGAGCTCGCGAGGAACCGGAACTCAGGGGCCGTAACGTCGAGGGGGAGTACGGCAAGACGGGAACGGAACCCGGGCGGCACTCCGAAGACGAAGAAGGCCAATACAGCGAAGGAGACTACGGAGCGGCGGGCAGCCAAGGCGGCTTGCCCGAACCCTTGGGTGGGAAAGCCAAGGAATCCGGGCGCTACGCAAAAGCCGACCTCGGTGACGCAGGAACAGTTCCGGGGCGCACAGCAGAGTCGGAAATCGGCCAGTACGCGGAGGGGGACTACGGCGCGGACGGCGCAGTGGGACCGCTACGCGAGGCGGCCAAACCACCGGTGCCAGCGGATGACGACGACGACTGACGCAGTCGAGTGCCCTGGCATCGATTACGTCGGCCGGACCGTGTTTTCTTCAGACTTGGCCCGGAGGAACCTCAGATCCTCGGGGGAGAGGCTGACCTGGCTGTGCTGGTCGGCATCCGGGGTGATGCCGGTTTCCTTATGGAGTATCTCCGTGAGGGTCCGCGGCAAGACCACGCATCCAGGGTTGTCGATTAGCCAATGCCGCGTTTCGGGGCTGAGCATGTCCCAGTGGTCCCTGATGTTCATCTCCATGGATGGCGCCTAACTAAGTGGGTGCAGGGAAAAATGGTGGGTGCAGACAAGAATGCCGGCCGAGGCCGGTGCCGGGAACGTAATTAGGATACGCCGCGGCATAGGGGAAAGACAGGCCCGGAGATGGCAACTGAAAGCGACGGCGTAGGCTTCCGATCCAAGCGGGGCCCGATACTCATAGCCCTGATGCTCTCGAGCGGCCTTGTCGCGATCGATGCCACCATTGTGGCGACTGCGGTGCCTTCGATTGTGCATGAAATCGGCGGGTTTGCCTCGTTCCCGTGGCTTTTCTCCGCCTACCTGCTCGCACAGGCCGTTTCCGTTCCGGTGTACGCGAAACTTTCCGACATGGCAGGTCGCAAGCCGATCATTCTCACCGGGATTGGACTCTTCCTGATCGGATCGATCCTCTGCGGCTTGGCGTGGAGCATGCCTGCGCTCATTGCCTTCCGCGTGGTTCAGGGCTTGGGTGCCGGCGCGGTCCTCCCGGTGGCCATTACCATCGCCGGCGATATCTACACCCTCGCCGAGCGTGCAAAGGTGCAAGGCTACCTGGCCAGCGTGTGGGCCACCTCGTCGGTTGTCGGCCCAACACTGGGCGGCGTGTTCGCTTCGCTTGGAGTGTGGCGCGGAATCTTCCTGGTCAACATTCCGCTGTGCCTCGTGGCGGCGTGGATGCTGGTTCAAAAATTCCAGGAGAACATCGAACGGGTAAAGCACCACGTCGACTATCTGGGAGCCGTCCTTCTCACGGTCACGTTGACCTTGACCATCCTCGGGGCTTTGGAGGGTGGACAGGCATGGGCCTGGGATTCTCCGATCAGCATCGCGGTGTTCGCCCTTGGTGCAGTGTTACTCGTTGCCTTCGTCCTGGTCGAGCGACGAGCAGCTGAGCCCGTCCTTCCGCCGTGGGTGGTTTCGAGGCGCCTTCTCGCCACGACCGCCCTGATCTCCTTCGGGGCCGGAGCAATCGTGCTTGGCCTCACTTCTTACGTTCCGACCTTCCTTCAAGGTGCGCTTTCGGTGTCGCCATTGGCTGCGGGCCTGTCATTGGCAGCCTTGACCATCGGCTGGCCCATCAGTGCTTCTCAGTCGGGCCGTTTCTATCTACGGATCGGCTTCCGGGCAACAGCGTTGATCGGGATCACCGTCACCCTCATCGGTTCGGCGGCCCTCGCCGTGACGGCCTACACACCGAACCTGGTGCTCGTCGCGGGCAGCTGCTTTGTCGCGGGACTCGGACTTGGGCTTCTGGCAACCCCGAGCCTGATCGCCGCCCAGTCCAGCGTCGAATGGCACGAGCGCGGAGTGGTGACGGGCACCAACCTTTTTGCGCGATCCATCGGCAGTTCTCTTGGCGTCGCGGTTTTCGGCGCCGTGGCTAATGCGATCTACGCCGGCAGCCCCGGTGGCGGGAAGAATTCGCAGGCGGTTGTCTTGGCGTCTGCTGCAGTGTTTCTCGCCGTGCTTGTGAGCGCCGCGCTCACAGTCATCGCTGTCCTCGCGATGCCCGATACGGCCCCGGAGGCGCCTGCGCCCCAAGGCAAAGGACCGGCCCGCCTGCTTCAGAAAGTGCGGAGACTCAACGGGCGGGACGGAGGCCCTTAGGCCCGCGTCCTCGGCTGGGCTAGTTCCCCGGCTCCTCCGGAGACTGACTGGCTTCGTGGCCAGCCGTACGGACAACGCGGATCTTCGTGGTCTGCGGCTCTGACTGTTCGGGGAGCTGGATGCGGATTTCCAGGACGCCATCCTCATACGTCGCGACGATGCCGTCTTGGCTCACTCCGCGGGGCAGCGGGATGCTTCGGGACCGTTCGCCGTAACGGAGCTCGGTGCGGTAGCCCTTCTTGTCCACGCGTTCGGCATCCTCTTCGCGCCGCGCCTCGATATGCAGGGTGTCGTCGGCAATGCTGATATCGACGTCGGTCTCGGGGTCGATTCCCGGCAGATCCACCCTGACAACGAGCGTGTCCCCCTCTTGGTACTGCTCGATGCGGAGCGAAGGGTCGGATTCGCCTTGAAGGAAGCGTCGGAGCGGCTCCGGTACTCCAAGTCCGCCGCGTCCGAATAGGTTGTCCATGATGACCTCCTGGTAGGTACCGGCTGCGGGCCAAGTTAGACGTGCCGGGATGAGAAAAAAGCTACGCCTAGCATGGTCCCGTGGATAGCCCTTTGTCTCAGCCGACGCGGCGTCCACCACTTAATAGCGCAATCTTGACGACGGCTGTGCCGGGTCGGAGACTGAGCATAGGAGGCGCGCCGTGGGCAATTTACCGTGGATATTCGTGCTGCTCATCCCATCGCTGGGCTTCATCTTCTTCCTGATTTACGCAAATATTCGGCTCTCAGCCAGGCGGAAAGCCCTTGGGTTACCCCCTCTAGGTCTGACTCCACGTCGTTCCAAGACTCGACACCGGAAGCACCACAAGTATGTGATCATCCATCGCTTGAAACACTGAGATCGGTTCCTCTCAGCTTTGATGGAAGTCCGGAGCCTTTGGGGCGTCGAGTATTCCAGCGATCTTCTCTTCCAGGGCGGCGATGGTCGCTTCGGGCAGGACAATCAGCCCATCCAATTCGCGCCGGGCGCGCTTGTAGGCGGTCTGTCGCTCCGCCGGCGTCGCTGCACTGTCAGAAGCGATCCTCAGCAGCTTCCTGGCGGTCGCCAGCCGCTGGCGCTCGGGCTCGGTGAAGTTGCTGTCCTTGATGCGCTTGGCTTCCCGTTCCGCCACATCGAACGCCAGCTCGAAGCTCCGGACGGCCGCGCGATACTCAGCCAGCCGGGCCGCCGTCGTGATTTCTCCCGGAGTTGCCGGACGCAGACCGTCAGCATCCCGCTTGGCCCGAAGAAATTCCACGGTGAGCGGTTCGCGGACATCGGACATGACCGGAAAATCGATGAGCTTAGCGATGTCGAGTTCGTATTCGAGCCATCGCCTGTTCACGGCGTCGTGTGCTTCTTGCAGCCGCACCACCTCGGCCTGGCTGGCGTGCTCCGCTTCCGCCGCGCGGTTCTTGAGCTGATAGAACTCCACCCGACGGCGGTGCCGCCTTTCGCTGGCCCTGGACCAGGACCGCGCCCACCCGCCAGCCAATCCGCTCAGCGGAAAGATCAGCCACCAGTTGTGGCTGACGAATTCGAGGAAGGGATTCACCGCTTCATCGTCCCACCGGCCCGGACCTGTCTCAAGAGGGCGCAGCCTAGCCGACCTTCCGGAGCCAGTCCGTCAGGAGCGGCAAGACGACGGAGCTACGCATCGCTCCGATGTGATCAAGGCCAGGAAGCACGTGGACATCCCACCCGGACTCAATGAGTTCTTGCTTGTGTGTCGTCAGGGGCTCGCCGATCTTTACATGAACGTTGCCCCATGCCGGGCCGTAATCGATCAGATCGTCCGATCCTGCGAAGGCAAGGCGGGGCAAACCCGGCTGGACTTCGGCGGCGGAATCGTCGAAGTCTTGAAGGGCCTCGTAGAGAGTGACGAATTGTCGGGTTTGTGCTTTGTTCGTTTGAACGGGCACCGAATCCCAGTCTCCAGGCTCAACGTCGGCGGTCGGTGAAGGAACGACGTCGGCAGATTGTGTGGACATGGAATGTGCTGCTCGCGTGACCGCCAACATGCTCTCGTAGGGTCCATCGAGGGGTGGGAAGCCGCCCATCACCAGCGCCCAGAGCCGGTCAGTGCGGATTGCTAGTTGCAAGCCGCAAAGTGCCAGCCAGGAGTAGCCGTAAAAGGCGAAGCTGCCGGCATCAGCGGCATCGGCGATGGCAAGGAGATCAGCCGTGACATTCCGTGGAGTAAGGGTGTCCGGCGCGGGGTGGGCCATCCGGTGGCTTTCATAATCGGCGACGATGACGCGGTGGGATCGCGCGAGTCCGTTCACAAGATTGGGTCCCAGATCCGGATCTGCGCCCCACCGGCGCATCGTTTCGGCTTCCTCCGGCGGATAAGGGGCGAAACGGGCCGGAACCATCAGGGCGCGTCCGTTTCCGTGGATGGTGATGGGAATCGTCGTGCCGTCGTGAAGAACGGCTTCAGCGGTATCAATCACGGCTTACCCTCCATCCAGGTGCGGCCCCTTGTGGTCAAGCTTGCCACCGAATCGCCGGCGGCGGGCGTTCGCGTGGTCGCCCAACTCAAGCCCTTTCCCATCGACAGGCACCCTGCCCAGGAATAGCCTTAAGCCGTCCCATTGACCTACGAGGATGACGGAGAGGTATCCGAACATGGGAGCTACAGAAAACGCCGAATTGGTCCGGCGGGGATATGAGGCCTTTAACACGGGTGATCTGGCGGCACTCAGCGAGTTGTTCGCTGAGGACGCAGTCTGGTACGCAGCTGGGAATGGCGTGCTGTCCGGCACTAAGCAAGGACGCGACGCCATTCTGGCCTATTTCGGCGAGCTGGGAGCACGTTCCCAGGGTACCTTCCAAGCCGCGGTCCAGGACATCGTCGGTGGAGAAAGCCACACCGTCGGGCTCCAGCAAAGCCGCGCAGAAAACGATGGAAAAACCTTGGATATTGCAACTGCCATTTCCTTTGTTCTCCGCGACGGAAAGGTCGTAGAGGGCCGGGAATTCTTCGAGGACACGGCCAAGGCAGACGAATTCTGGACCTGAATCCCGGAGGTGGATCCCGCTTTTGAAAACTCATTGACATCCCGGGCGGCGGGGTCTATTGCTTGGCATGTCCACACCCATCCACACCAGCAAGGAGCAGATATGGAGCCGTACGGAGTGGTGCACTTCTTCCCGGGAGGCACCAAGGACCAATACGAGGCGTCAATAGCCGCTGTTCACCCAGGAGAGGGGCTCTTGCCCGAGGGCCAGACTTTCCACGCAGCAGGCCCGTCGGCGGGCGGTTGGACGATCATGGCCGTCCACGAGTCGAAAGAAAGTTGGGAGAAATTCCGCGACAGCATTCTCATGCCCCGCATGCAGGCGGGCATCGCGGGTGGATTCGAGTCACCCCCGGAAGAGACCGTCGTCGATCTCTACAAGGTCATGCCCTAACCCTTCGAAAAGGCCGCCCCCAGGTCTCGCGGGCGGCTTCCGACTTTCAGCGAGGGAAGTGGAAAGGAAACAGTTTTGGCCTCCATAGTGAACTACTTCGAAGTCGGTTCCCCCGATCCGGAGGGCACGCAGGCCTTCTACGGCTCGCTCTTCGACTGGAGTTTCGGTGAGTCCTCTCCTGCCAGCTACCAGATGGTGAATGGCGACAAGGGCGGGCTGTGGGACACGACCTCGCTCGAGGGAACGTCGTGGGCGATCTTCTACGTCCAGGTTGACGACGTCAAAGCCGCGATCGCCAGAGCCGAGTCTCTCGGTGCAAGCGTAGCCATTCCGTTCGTTGACAACGGCGCGATCGAGTTCGCGCACCTCCTGGACCCGCACGGCAACCGTTTCGGCGTGTGGCGTCCCAAACAGCCGAACTGAAGCGTAGGGATCATCCGCACGACGGCGACACTCGATGAAAAGGACGAAGTGCATTGACTCTCGATACATTGCCCGTGATCGATTTCTCCCGTCTGGATGCAGGCCCGGAAGAAGCCGCACGATTCCGTGACGAACTGCGAGATGCCATGCATGAGGTTGGCTTCCTCTATCTAGCCGGCCACGGCATCCCGCAGGAGTTGACGGACGCGATTCTCGACGTGTCGCGCCGCTTTTTCGAGCTGCCGGAAGAGGAAAAGCTCGCGATCGAGAATGTCCACAGCCCCCAGTTCCGCGGTTACACCCGCGTTGGTGGCGAGCTCACCGACGGCGGGATCGACTGGCGCGAGCAGATCGACATCGGCGTCGAGCGCGATGCTGTTGAGCCGGGCCCTGGCGTTGCCGAATATTGGCGTCTGGAGGGGCCCAACCTGTGGCCGGAGGCGTTGCCCGAGATGCGGAACATTGTCTCGGAATGGACCGAACGGCTGAGTACCATCTCGCTTGCGTTGCTACGGGCACTGGCAGTTTCGCTCGGAGCACCTGAGGACACTTTTGATGCGGCATTCGCCGAGCGCGCTTTCCCTGTCCTCAAGATTGTGAGATATCCGGGGGAGTCGAACCCGGAACCCAAGCAGGGCGTAGGATCCCACCGTGACGGGGGAGTGCTCACGCTTCTCCTGGTTGAGCCCGGGAAAGGCGGTCTCCAGGTCGAGTACCAGGGGAAATGGATCGACGCCCCACAAGTGCCGGGGACTTTCGTGGTCAATATCGGCGAAATGCTGGAACTGGCCACCAATGGCTACCTCAAGGCGACCCTGCACCGGGTCATCTCACCCCTTCGAGGCACGGACCGGATTTCGCTTCCCTTCTTCTACAACCCCGCACTGGACGCGACCATGCCACAGCTTGCCGTGAGCCCTGAGTTCCAAGCAAAAGCCCGTGGCTTGTCCGTTGACCCGACAAACAGTCCGATTCTGGAAACCTACGGGGACAACGCCCTCCGGTACCGGCTTCGGGCCCATCCGAACGTCGTCGCAGAGCATCACGCCGACCTGCTGTGAGCCGGACAGGTCAAAGCCGGATAATGGGGTCATGGATTTCGAATTGCTCACCATCCAGGACTGTCCCCACAGCTCGGCGGCCCGCGAACTTTTCTCCCGGGCCGTGGAGCTGGAAGGGAACAATCCGGCCTTGATTTCGGTCAGGGAGATTGTGAGCGACGAAGAGGCGGAAACGGCCGGATTCCACGGATCCCCGACGTTCATGGTGGACGGAGCTGACCTCTACCCGTCCACCGCGGAACCGGCTATGGCGTGTCGCGTCTACCGTACGGCCGATGGTTTAAGGGGCCTGCCCAGCCTGGAGTCGCTTCGACGGGCGATCCAGGCCAGGCTGGCCGCCTAACGTCAGCCCGGGACGTGTGCCGCTGAAACCACCGGGTGGTCCCGGCCCAGGTTTCCCAGCGCCGAGGCTCCTTGCGGGGATCCGAGTTCCTCGAAGAACTCGACGTTGGCCCGGACATAATCTGCCCACTCATCCGGGACATCGTCCGAATAGTAGATCGCCTCCACCGGGCAGACGGGATCGCAGGCGCCGCAGTCCACACATTCGGAGGGGTGGATGTAGAGCGAGCGTTCGCCTTCGTAGATGCAATCCACAGGGCATTCGTCGATGCAGGCTTTGTCCTTGACGTCCACGCAGGGCTGCGCGATCACATAGGTCATGACGCGCTACACACCGGTGTAAACGGTCTTGCCCCACGTGAAGAAGTCCAGTGCGGACTTGCCCTGCTCGCGGAAGGTGTTGGTGGAGGAGTCCTTCACGCCACCGAACGGCACGTTCAAGTCCAGGCCGGCCGTGGGACGGTTGACCTTGATCACGCCCGCCTGCGCGCGTGCGGCGAAATCCGTGGCCAAGGCCAGGGAGTCGGTGCAAATGCCTGCGGTGAGGCCATAGCGGGAATCATTGATGGCGGCGAGTCCGGCCTCGTAATCGGGGACCTGCAGGACCGCGACTACCGGACCGAAGATTTCCTCGGTCACGGCAGCGTCGTCAAACGCAATATCGGTGAGCACCGCGGCAGGGAAGAGCAGCGCTCCGGAGGGGTCGCCGTCGTACTCTCCGTGAAGGAGGGTGGCGCCGCGTTCGACGGCGGTGCGCACCGCTGCCTGGTCCTGTTCGAACTGCTGGCTGCTCACCACAGCGCCCATCTTGGCGCCGTCGAGCCCGTCACCGGCGGTGTAGCCCGCGGCCTCGGCAACAAGGGCTTCGAGGAACGCGTCGCGGACACCCGGGGTGACATACACGCGGGACGTCGCGGTGCACGCCTGGCCCGTGAGTCCGAACGCACCGGCTGCGACTACCGCGGCGGCCTTCTGCGGATCGGCGTCGTCGAGCACTAGGACGCCGTTCTTGCCGCCCATTTCAAGCTGGACGCGGGCGCGGCGGGCGTTCAGGATTTCCTGGAGCCCAAGCCCCACTTTGGTGGATCCGGTGAAGGACAGCCCGGCGATGCGGGGATCGCGTGCCAAAGCGTCTCCCACCACGCGGCCCTTTCCGTGGACCACGTTGAAGACTCCTGCGGGTACACCGGCGTCGTGGAGGGCGCGGGCAAGGTGCGTCGCGGAGAGCGGGGTGAGTTCGGCCGGCTTGATGACCACGGCGTTACCGCTGATGAGTGCGGGGGCGGCCTTCCATGCCGGGATGGCGATGGGGAAGTTCCACGGGGTGATGAGCCCGACGACGCCGAGCGGCTCGCGCCGGGTGGTAATGGTGGTATCCGGGAGCCCACTGGGAAGTACTTCGCCCGTGGCGCCCCAGCCGAGGGAGCCGAAGAAGCGCAGGACGTCCGAGGCGCGCTTGACCTCTCCCTTGGCTTCGGCGAGGGTTTTGCCTTCTTCGCGGACGAGGTCCTCGGCGATCGCGCTTTGGCGCTCGAGGAGCAGGTTGCCGGCGGTCATGAGGATGGCGCCGCGGGCGGGGGCGGGCAGGGCTGCCCAGGCCGGCTGGGCGGCGGCAGCGGCGGTGATGGCCGCGTCGACGTCGTCGGCGGTGCCTCGCGGGGAGAGGGCAGCGAGTTCATCCGGGCGGGCCGGGTTGATTCGCTGGATTTCGGGTTCTCCGGTCCATTCGCCGTTGATCAGGTGCTGCGTGGCGGCAACATCCTGTCGGGCGGACGTTGCCGATTCGGTGGCGGTGGAAGTCATGGTCATCCTTTGGCTTAGCGGTTGGGATTGGGTGTTGGGGCTGTGCGGGAGGACGGCCGGACCTAGAGGCTCCGGATCAGGCCCCCGTCGCAGCGAAGCGCGACGCCGGTGATGTAGGAAGCGGGGGCGCTGCAGAGGAAAGAAGCGGCGGCGCCGAACTCCTCCGGTTCGCCGTAGCGTCTGGCCGGAATGGTCTTGCGGGATTCGAGTTGGATTTCCTCGGGCGTGGTGCCGCGGCGCTTGGCCGCCGCCCGGTCCAGTTCGGCGACGCGATCGGTGGCGATGCGTCCCGGCAGGATCATGTTGACCGTGACGGCGTCGAGAGCCACTTCCGCCGCAAGGGTTTTGAGGTAGCCCGCCAATGCTGCGCGGCCCGTGTTGGAGACGGCAAGGTTGGGCAGGGGTGCCACAACGCCGCTGGATCCGATGGCCAGGATCCGTCCCCAGCGCCGCTCCCGCATCCCCGGCAGGATCTTCGAGACAAGCGCGTGGTGGGGCTTCACGAGCAGCTCGAACGCGGCGGTGATGTCGTCGGCGCCAAGGCTCGCGGCCGCCCCCGGCTTGGGACCGGGGCCGTTGAGGACAAGGATGTCGATGGGACCGAGAAGTTCCACTGCGCGTTCGACGGCGGCGGTCACTCCGTCCGCTGTGCTCAGGTCGGCCTCGACAGCCACGGCGCTGTGGCCGTCGGCCTGCAGCTCTGCTGCGATCTTCTCGGCCAGCTCGCCGCGGCGGCCGGTGATGGCAACCCGGACGCCTTCGGCCGCGAGCCCGCGGGCGACGGACAGTCCCAGCCCTCCCGTGGAGGCGGCGACGAAGGCGGTCTTGCCGCTGATTCCGAAATCCATTAGAGCCTTCCTGCTGTGTGCTCGGCGGGGGTAAGGGAGAGATCCAAAGCGTGGGCCGCTTCAGCCAGATGCGTCAGCATTCCGTTCCTGAGGACCTCCGGGAAAGGAGTCGCCGGCGGCCGGACGCCGGAGTCCTTGATGAAGCCCCGCTCACGGAAGCACTCCTTCCGGACCGCCAATGCGATCCGGGCCTGCTGCTCGAAGTTGATGAGCGGCAAGTACGGGAGCAGCGCGTCCCGGGCAGCGTCGTAACCGCCCGATTGCCACGCGCGGACGCAGGCAACGAGGGCTTCCGGGTAGGAGAACCCCGTCATGGCGCCGGCGGCGCCGGCCACCAGCTCGTCCAGCAGCCCTTGACCTCCCAGCCCGCCGAACACCGAGACGTCGACGGCGGCCGACAGTTGAGCGATGGCCACACTGGTCGGCGGGGCCTCGGCCTTGACCGCGACAACAAACTTGCACGCCTGGACCACGTAAATGAGTGCTTCGGTGCTGATGCTGACGCCGCTGGCCACTGGGTAGTCCTGCAGGACGACCTTGGCCCCGGTGGACTGGTGGATGGCGTTCAGGTGCGCGATCACAACTTCCGGCCGGGCCGAATTGGCCTGCACCATGACGGCTGCGAGCCGGTCGCCAGCCACGGCCTGGGCGGCGCGGATTTCTTCGACTGCCGTGCCCGTAAAGAGCGAGGTCACACCCACCACGAGAGGCAATCGGGTTTCTTCGACCACCACTTCCAGCGCCAGGCTGCGCTCCGCTGCGGTCAGGGCGGCCGCCTCGCCGAAGACACCCAGGACAGTCAGCCCTGTCGCGCCGATTGATTCATAGTGCTCCACCAACCGGGCCAGGCTGTCGGTGTCCAGATCGAGGGTGCTGCCCTGGAATGGAGTGGCGACGACGCCCCACACTCCGGGTGCTAGTGCTTCCCGCATTGGTTTGTCCTTCCGTTCGTGCTGAAGTTCGGTGTCTTGCATCTGTTCATGCTGCATTCAGCGGCCCGGCCACACAGGCGGGCGTTTTTCCTGGAAGGCGAGCACGCCTTCGGCGGAGTCTTCACTGTCGAGTGCGGCCATGAGTGCCGGCAGCCTGAGGCCGCGGGCTTCCGCCGCGCTCAAGTGGCTCGTCCTGCTGACCATTTGCTTGACGGCCCGGACGGAGCTGGGCGCGCAGGCGAGGATCTGGTCCACCCAGCGCTGTACCGCGGCGTCGAGCTCCTCCGCGGGGACCACTTCGTTGACGAGGCCCATCGATTGCATCTCTGCAGCCTCGGCCTTGCGGCCCGTGAGGAGCATGCCCATCGCTTGCGTGTAGGGGACGCGGCGCACCAATTGGTGGATGCCGCCGTCGAGCGCCAAGCGCCCGACCCGCGGTTCGGTGAGGCCGAAGCGGGCCGAGTCCGCGGCGACCACAATGTCGGCGCCGAGCACCATCTCCATGCCGCCGCCCAGCGCATAGCCGTTCACCCGGGCAATCACCGGAATGTCCAGGCTCGTGCGCAGGCTCAGTCCGCCGAAACCGTTGGGGTCAAGCTCCGCCCAATACTGCAGGCCGGTCTTGTCCACGGCAGAGGCGGACATGTCCGCCCCGACGCAAAACGCCCGCGTGCCGGCCCCGGTGACGACGACGGCGCGCACGTCAGGATCGGCTTCGATCTGGCTCCAGATCTCGTTGAGCCGGGCTTGTGCAGTCCCGTCGACGGCGTTGAGCACGTGCTGGCGGTCGATGACCACCGTGGCCACGTGGTTCTCGATGGTCAGCGTGACCTGGTCGACGATCGTCTTCTCTTCCATCGACACGGTCACCGGAGCACTCCCAACTTCTGCAGGCGCTCGATGGTTTCAGCGTCGAAGCCGTTTTCCAGGAGGACCTCCACATTGTGCTCACCGAGCCGCGGCGCCACGCGCCGGACGGAAGGCGGGGTAGCAGACAAGCGAATGGGTGCGTTGAGCATCTTCACGGTGCCGACGCCCGGGTGCTCGGCTTCCACGATCATGCCGTTGGCCTCCGTCTGGGCATCGGCCAGTGCTTGTTCCAGGGTGTGGACAGGCGCGTTGAGCAAGCCTTGGCTTTCCAGTTGGTTGGTCCAGTACTCGGTAGTGTTTGTGGCCATCCGCTCCCGGAAGATCGCCTGCAAGGCCGGCTTGTGCTTGAACTGCTGCTCCAGGTTGGCGAACTCCGGCCGCTGGGTGAGGTCCTCGTCCAGGCCCAGCGCTTCGGAAATCCGAGCGAGCGGATCAGGCGTGAAGCCGCCCACCATGCAGACGGCGCCGTCGGTGGTTTCGAAGACACCGCTCAGCGGCATGGCGCCCCAATTGACTTCGTAGCCGCGGTTGAGCTGCATGCACGCCTCCTGCATCTGCAGGTGGAGCATGGAGTCGTACATTGTCACCTCGACTTTTTGTCCGACGCCGGACGCCTCCCGGGTGCGCAGTGCCAGCAGGATGCCCTGCATGAGGTGCATGCCCGTGATGTAGTCGCACAACGTGGTGGGGTAGATGGCCGGCTTCTGGTCGTCCGACTCGCGCCGCCACATCACGCCGGAGTACGCCTGTGCGATCGCATCCTGGCCGCCCTTGTGCGAGTAGGGTCCCACCGGGCCGAAGCCCGTGCCGGAGGCCCAGATGATTCCGGGGTTCTCCGCCTTGAGTTCCTCGTAGCCGAAGCCCATCCGCTCCATCACGCCGGAACGGAAATTGCTGACGACGACGTCGGCGTCGGCCATGACCCGGCGGAGGACGGCTTTGCCCTCGTCGGTGCGGGTATCCACGGAAACGCTGCGCTTGTTCCGGTTGATGGACAGGAAGATGGGGTTGTCCTGGCCGTCCTTGTCCGGGAACGAATTGCGCGAAATGTCGCCGGCGCCCGGACGTTCCACCTTGATGATGTCCGCGCCGTAGTCGCCCAGGAGCTGGGTGCAGGACGGTCCCATGAACACCTGGGTGAAGTCCACGATCTTGATGCCGTCGAGCGGAAGCGGGATGCCGTTGGACTTGGCGGCGCCGGCGGGCGCCGCCGTCGTGGTTTCCTCAAACTCATCGAGAAGCGTGTCGGTGCTCATGCCCCCACCACCGCTTCGCTGTCGACTGTAGCGTTCGACGACGGGATGTCGCCCGGGTCCGCACCGTGCCGGCGCATGCCCTGCTGGATGTCCAGCGCGGAAACGTCGCGGACGAGGGTGCCGTTTTCGACCGCGAGAGCCGCGGCGACGCCGACTGCCTGGCCCATGGCCATGCAGGGCGGGATCTCGCGGGACATCTTCTGCGCTTCCGGGGTGGCGGAGTAGTGGCGGCCGGCGACGAGGAGCTGGTCCACTTCCTTGGGAAGCAGCGAGCGGTACGGGTAGTAGTAATCGCGGCCGCGGGCCACGGTGTCCGCGAAGTGGCGGCGGGAGGTGACATCGTCCTTGGTCATGACGTATTCGCCCTCGAGCAGGCGGGTCTGCCGTACGCCCATTTGGGAGGCGACGTCCAGCATGTGGCAGTTCTCGAAGCCGGGCAGGTGGGCGCGGACGTACTCCACGGCCTCGGTGATACGGTCGCGCGCGGCAAACTCTGCGGCGGTCATGTCCGCCGGATCCACGCCGTCGTACCCGGTCATGTGGGGAGCGTTGCACCAGACGACGCCGTCGATGGGCGTCTTGAGCCACCACAGTTCCCAGGCGCCGCCAAGGAGCCGCTTGATGGTGCGGTTGATGGCACGGGCCTCCTTCGGGTTGGCCTGCTCGAAAGCTTCTGCGGCGGCCGTGTCCACGTTGCCCAGGCGGAAGACGAGGGTGGTAAGGTAGCTGTCCTTGATGTGGCTTGCGCCGGCACGGGAGGCGACGTCGATGTCACCGGTCGTGTCGATGACGATGTCCGCCATGAACGCCTGCGGGCCGGACTTGGTCTCGCAGATGACGCCCTTGATCACGCCGTTGTCCACGATCGGGCGTGAGAACCACGAGTGCAGGCGGAGGTTGACTCCGGCTTCGCGGACAAGGTCGTTGGAGACGCGCTTCCAGCCGTCCGGATCGAAGGCTGCGGCGTAGCAAATCGGCTTGGGGTTGGTGTGGGAGTGGAAGTCGAAGGTGCCGTAGCGGCCCCACTTGTTCCAGAGTTCCTCGGAGGTCTTGCGGTCATCGGCAGGCGGGACGATAGCCAGGCCGAGTTTCTGCAGCCGTTCCACGTACTCCGAAACGATGCCGGTCACCGTGATTTCCTGGCCGTTGATCATGTCGTCGAGCACCAGGACCATGCCTCCGGAGGCAAGCCCACCGAGCGAGGAGTAGCGCTCCAGGAGCGTGACGGATGCGCCGGACCGTGCTGCGGTGACTGCGGCGGCCACGCCGGCGGGCCCACCGCCGACCACGAGGACGTTGGAGCGGGAGATGACGGGTGCGGTGAGGTCCGCCGTCGTCGTACTGAGTTCCAGTGACGATGTGGTGGCAAAGGAGTTCATGGTGGAGGATCCTTACTTCCCGGCGGGCATTCCGTTGGAACGGTTGCCGGGGTATAGACGGGGTGCTCAGGAGGAGCCCGCGGCGATGTACGCAGCGGACCAGGCCTGGCGGAGGGCATGCCGAGTAGAGGTCATGGGGGACCTGGACACGGAGATTGAGATGTTTGCGAACGGACGTCCAAGGGTCCGTACGTGTATGGGAGCGAGCGGCGGCTAGCGCCGGCTGGTCACCATACGTGAGGGGCGTTGACCCAGATAGCTACGCATACCTCTTCGTAGCTGTTTTTGTACCAGTGAGGCGTATCCGAGGAGAAGGTGATCGAATCGCCCGCCTCAAGCGTGTAGCACTCGCCGTCGAGGAAGATGTCCTTCTTTCCCGACAAGATGATGCCGAACTCCTCGCCGCTGTGGCGGAAAGGGGTGGCGCTGGTGTCGTGGCCTGGCGGACTCACGATCCATTGGGCCTCCAAGGCGCCATTGAGGTCCGGGGTCAGGAGTTCATAGACTGCCTCTCCCACGGACTTCTTGGTGACGCCTTTGAGGTTTCGCCGCTCGGACTTGCGGACAACCGGCGACCTGGTTTCTTCCTGGCCGAGGAAGAACTTCCCCACAGGAATGTCCAGACCGTGCGCCAGCTGCGCCAAGGTGGTGAATGATGGGTTGGCCAGCCCGCGTTCGATCTGGCTGACGATCGCCGGGCTGAGACCGGTGATCTCCGAGAGTTTGGACAGGGTCATCCCCTTGTCCTTGCGCATCGTGCGGACCTTGTTGCCGACAGTTGCCAGAAGCGCGCTCGTGCCGGCAGGCGAGGATGCCGTGATGATCTCGTTGGTCATGATCCAGCTTTCTCTCGGTGAGCTGACTCACATAACTATAGTGAAAAATTTTAGCGAATCAATGGTTTGGTGAAATTTTCTCGTTCTCCGGGTTCACTGACGCCGCTGCCGCGGCAGACTCTTCAATGCACGCGGGGCAACGAAGGCTATTTACCAAAAAGCATTGACCTGGTGAATATCTTCAATATAGTTAAGTGAGTCGCATCACTTGGGGAAGTTTGCAACACGATCAGAGACGTTGGCGCTTCAGCCTTCTGGCGGAAGGCCCAGCCCGGCCCCACGTCCACCCTCGTGTTTCCCTTACTGATCCTGCGGCACCCAAGCAAGCCATCCACGCTCCCTCTTACGGGACTGGGTGTCCCCGTTTGCTTCAAAGCGCTACGAAGAGGCACGCGTAGCTATCTGGGCTAACTCGCTTCCCATGAGGTGAGCTGGTTCGGCCTTGCCGGACCAAGCCAAAATGATAGTTTCGATCACCGTCCATTCCCCCTGGATGTCAACGGTGATCCGTACCCTCACGCACCGCGAAGGTGCGGAGGAAGGAAAGAATCATGACTGACACTGTCGTCAAGAATGGCCCGGAAAGCGCCCGGAAATCCCGGCTCTCTCCGGAAGTCCGCCGTGGGCTGCTGGGCCTCGGACTCGGGAACACCCTTGAGTGGTACGACTGGATGGTCTTCGGACTACTGTCGGCCTTCATCGGGCCAAAGTTCTTCCCCTCGCAGGACCCCACCGCCGCAACGCTTAACGCCCTGGCCGTCTTCGCCGTCGGGTTCGCCTTCCGTCCCTTGGGCGGCGTCCTGCTCGGTACTTTCGCCGACAGAATCGGCCGTCGAAAAGTGATGCTCTGGTCCATCATGATGATGGCAATCACCACGCTGATCATCGCCCTGTGTCCGACGTACCAGCAGATCGGCGGCGCCGCCGGCGTCATCCTCTTGGTCTGCCGCATCGTGCAGGGCATCTCCACCGGTGTTGAAGCTCCGCTTTCCACCGCGCACGCCGTCGAACTGGTTCCCGTTGGACGCGAAGGGTTCGTCGCGGGCATCATTTCCTTCTTCGTCAACTCGGGCATTCTCCTCGCTTCGCTGGTCAGCTACCTGTGCAGCCTGATGCTGAGCGGGGCTGTCATGGCCGACTGGGGCTGGCGTGTTCCCTTCATCGTGGGAGCGATCTTCGGCTTCATCGTGGTCTACCTTCGGCGCACTCTTCCGGAAACCATGCGGCCCGAGGAGCTCGCGGAGAACTCCTCCAAAGCTGTTTGGGGCGGCGTGCGCAAGCATTGGCTGAGCGTGCTGGCCATAACCTTCGTGGTTGGAGCAGCGCAAGCCTACAACTACGCCTGGAATACCGGCCTGCCCACCGCGGCCCGCAGCGGCTTCAAAGAAGACGCCACCGCTGTCTTCGCCCTCACCACCATTCTTGGAGCCGTGCTGGTTGTCGGCAGCCTGGTAGTCGGCAAGTTCGCAGACGGTAAGTCGATTTCGAAGTGGTTCCTGATCACCCGCGCACTGTCGATCCCGTCGGTCTTCCTGATGCTGATGTACGTCCGTCCGGGCATCGGCGGGTTCGCCGCGGTCCTCCTGGGCGGCTCGGTTGTCCTTGTCCTGAACATGACCCTGTACAACGTCGTCACCAGTTCCCTGATGCCCAAATCATGCCGAGGCGCCGGAACTTCCCTTGGTTACGGGATTGGTGTGGCCGTCTTCGGTGGTACGGCTTCCTATCTCCTGGTCTGGCTCCAGTCCATGAATGCATCGTGGATCTTCCCGGTTTACGTCGCGGTGCTGTCCGTGCTGAGCATTGTCTTCTACCTGCTGGCACGCAGGAAGAGCGGCATCTTCATTGGAAGCTAGGAACGTGATCTCGTTTGACCTCAGTCAGTCCGACGTAGAGCTCTACACCGCGGCCCGCCAACTGCTCCTCACGGCTCATCACAGCGAGAACCATCGTGTCGCTGCCGCGATGCGGGGCGCGTCAGGGGCTATCTATCTGGGCCTTCACATCGGTTCCAAACGAATCAACGTGTGTGCCGAATCCAGCGCCCTCGCCAATGCCCGCATTGCCCAGGAAGCCTCCATCGAGTCCTCCGTCGCAGTCAGCATGGACGAACACGGAGAACCGCAAGTCACGAATCCTTGTGGCGTCTGCCGGGAGCTGCTGCGGAACTACGGAGCCGGGGCAACGGTCCTGGTTGATGCCGGGGGAGAGGTTGGAACTGTCGGTCTAGCCGAACTCCTGCCATATCCCTGGATGCGGGCCACCGAGACCGAATGGGCCACCCAACCACCGGAAGCCATGAAGATGCACTAAATGCAACGGAAAAGTCCGGGTCCGCACTCTGAAGAGTGCGGACCCGGACTTTTATCGTGAAACTGTTCCCTCGGCAACTGTCCGCTGAGGAACGGCGCCCTTTGGGAATTGCGGCGTTATGCCGAGCGGCGTTCCCCGCGACGTTCGCGCAGGATGTTCAGGCGGTCTTCGAGGATCTGCTCGAGCTCGGGAAGGCTGCGACGTTCCAGCAGCATGTCCCAGTGGGTGCGGACGGCCTTCTCGTTGGTGTCAACGGGGCGTTCACCATCAACCAGGAGCGCTTCCTTGCCGGTCTTGGAAACCCAGACAGGAGGGATCTCGGCTTCGGAGGAGAAGGTAACGAAGACCTGCTCTCCGTCGGCGCAGCGGTATTCAACCCTCTGACGCGGCGCCGGCTCCACGCCGGATTCGGTTTCCATGCTCTGGGCGCCAAGACGCATGCCCCGCAGGCTGCGATCGCTCATGATTACTCCCTCTGTCTGTTCGCGGAACCATGCTCCGCGCTAGCCGGACGCCGCGAGGCGTCGCCCGGACTACTGTCTGCACACGTTGCATCACTAGATGAAACGCCTGACCAAGCGTTAATGTTCCGTTCGGATTGAACCGGCCGGACAAATACACCATTATACGCGGATCGAAGCTGACAGGACAAAGCGAAGGGGACCGGCCAGAGAGATTGTGGCCGGTCCCCGTTCAAACTGTCGGTAGTTACGCGGACGGTTCTTGTTTGGAATCGCTGAACAGGTCAGCGACGCCGGATCCACCGTTGGCGCCACCGAGCGCTCCGCCGATGCCCTTGAGGGCCTCACCGACCTCGCTCGGGATGATCCACAGCTTGTTGGATGAGCCCTCCGCAATCTTCGGCAAGGTCTGGAGGTACTGGTAGGCAAGCAGCTTTTGATCCGGGTTGCCTTTGTGGATGGCGTCGAAGACCTTCTGAATGGCCTGCGCTTCGCCATCGGCGCGGAGGATGGCTGCCTTCGCGTCACCCTCTGCAGCCAGGATTGCCGCTTGCCGTTGGCCTTCTGCCGTGAGGATCGCCGATTGCTTGGTGCCTTCGGCCGTCAGAATCGCAGCACGCCGGTCGCGCTCGGCCCGCATCTGCTTCTCCATTGAGTCCTGAATGGAGTGCGGCGGGTCGATTGCCTTGAGCTCCACGCGGGAAACGCGGATTCCCCAGCGTCCCGTGGCTTCGTCCAGGACCCCGCGCAACTGGCCGTTGATCTGGTCGCGCGAAGTGAGTGCTTCTTCAAGATTCAAGCCGCCCACGACGTTACGGAGCGTCGTGGTGGTCAGCTGTTCAACAGCCTGGATGTAGTTGGCGATCTCGTAGGTCGCTGCCCGGGGATCCGTGACCTGGAAATAGACCACGGTGTCGATCGATACAACCAGGTTGTCTTCGGTAATCACCGGCTGCGGCGGGAAGGAAACCACTTGTTCGCGAAGATCCAACAGCGGCAGCAAGCGGTCGACAAACGGGATCAGGATGGTGAGCCCGGGGTTGAGCGTGCGCTGGTATTTACCAAGGCGTTCCACGACGCCGGCGCGCGCTTGCGGGATGATCCTGATCGAGCGGACCAAAACGATAATCACGAATATGACGAGAACTAGCAGCACGATCGCGGCTGCAGTTCCTCCCAAGCTGTCCATACATCTCCTTCATTCCCCAGTTACGTTTTTGATGCGGTATGTGTGCGGCAAAATGCCGGTCGCCAGTCGCCGAACGCTCGTCGTCGAACGTCGTGGCGTAAGCCATGGCGGGACGCTGCTAGTGCGGGCTGTTTTCCACTGTCGGGGCGACTACCGCCGTCGCGCCGTCAATCCTGGTGACCTGCACGGTCTGGCCGGCGTCGATGGTTTCCGCCGCGCTGCGGGCGCTCCACACATCGCCACCGATTTTGACGAGTCCCGCCGTCGCGCTGACGGGCTCCATGACGAGCGCCGATTGGCCGATCAAGCGGTCCACGTTGGTGCGTTGCTCGGCGGGCCCTTTGTGCAGATGCTTGAGTGCGATAGGACGGACGAACGCGATCATCAGCAGGGACACGATGCAGAGGACCACAATCTGCAACCACAGATCGGTTCCGGCAAGGTCAGCGACGAGTGCAGCCAGCGCGCCGGCCCCGAGCATGATGAAGAAGAAGCTGAGCGTCAGCATCTCCACCACGGCGAAAGCGAGAAACACCGTGAGCCAGAGGGCCCACCAGTTGCTGCCAAGCCATTCAAACATCGTTCCCCCTGTTTCCGGACTTGCGGCGGCAGCCGGCCTGATCCGGACTGCAGCGTCGGCAAGATCACAGTCGCTATTTTTCCATCCTAGCCCGGCGCGAAGGTTCCCGTTAGGCGCCTTGCTACGGCGCTGTGAAAACGCTGAGGGTGAACTTCGCGGTGGCTTGAACGGACGTTTCCGAGGCCGTTGACGCCAGAAGGGCGGCGCGTTCCAGGTGATGACCCGCCGGTCCCATGAAGGCGACATCGGCGATGTCCCGCCCACCGAGCTTGAGGTCCACGTCGAGGTGAATGGTGTCGGCGAGAGTGAAGAACTCCTGCATGGACTCGGTAAGTCGTTCTTCTTTTCCCGGCTCAATGTTGAGCATTCCGGTGCGTTCCGCAATCTCCCCAAGGTGTCCGTTGCGCGGAGTCACCACGATCACCCGGCCGCCTGGACGCAGGACGCGGGCGAATTCCGGGGGGTTCCGCGGCGCGAAGACCACGATGATGGCATCCACGGAGTGGTCGGCGATGGGCAGTGGTCGCCAGATATCCCACACCAGATTTACGGCGCCGGGATTCAGCCGTGCGGCCCGGCGGAGGGCGAACTTCGAGATATCGATGCCAATGGCTGCCGCAGGAGTGCGTTCCAGCACTGTCCGCAGGTAGTGGCCGGTGCCTGTCCCCGAATCGAGGACCAGGGAGCCCGGCACCGACAGGACCGGAGCCGCCTCCTCCGCGATGGCTTCGGCGAGCGGAGCGTAGTGGCCCGCGCCCAGGAAATCGTCGCGGGCCGCGACCATCTCTGCCGTGTCCGCCTCGAAGACGGTGCCCTTTCCCGTGAGCAGGTTGAAATAGCCCTGTTTGGCGGCGTCGAAACTGTGGCCGGCGACGCAAACCAGGGAAAGCGGCGCCGCCCCGCTTAGTCCAAAAGGACCCCTGCAGACCGGGCAGCGCAGGGAAGGGACGGCGTCGGAAAGCATAGGGACAATCCTACGGCGGCCGGAGTGGCAGATATCGTCACGCCGTGGCGGCCGCTAGGCTCACCAGCGTGAAAGCCGAACAACTCCCGCTGCTGAATTCCGTCTCTGCTCCCGCCGCCCATCCCGATGGGACCCGCGCCGTCGTGTCCGTAACGCGGCCCGATTTCGATGCTGATGCGTATGTCGGGCAGCTTTGGAGTGTTCCTTTTGACCCTGCGATCCCGCCCCGTCGGATAACCCGTGGGTTCCGGGACACCGCACCGGCATTTTCGCCCGACGGTACGGTATTGGCATTCCTCAGGGCGACGCCGGACGGCAAGCCGCAACTGCACGTGGTGGAGGCCGACGGCGGGGAACCGCAAGCGATCACTGAGCAGAAACTGGGTGTCTCGGACTTTTCCTGGGCACCCGATTCTCACAGGATTGTTTTCTCTTCGCGGGTTCCCGAGGAAGGCCGTTACGGAACGGTTGACGGCGTCGGGCCGGGCAGCGAAGACCCCCGATTGATCACCGACAACCAATACAGGCTCAATGGACTGGGTTACACCGCCGACAAGCCCGCGCAACTGTTCGTCGTCGACGTTCCCGAGCCCGGAGCGGAACCGCCGGTGGCCCCCGCCGGGAGGGCCGCTAAAGCCCTCGGGCCAGAGGCCGCGAGCCTGGTGCCGCGGGCCATGCAGTTGACCTCCGGCGACATCGACCACACCTCGCCGTCGTTCAGCCGCAACGGCGAGAGCGTTTACTTCGTCGCCTCGCTTCACGAAGGCCACGACGCCGATCTCGCCTCGGGTATCTATCGTGTCCCCGCCGCGGGAGGGGACATCACCGCGCTGCGTCCGGACGCTGCACCGCAGTCTGTCCTGGAAGTCTGCGAGTCCGTGGACGGCGAATGGCTGTTCTTTACGGCACAGGACCTCGGCGATGACGGCCTGGATTTCGTCGCGAGGAACACAGCGCTATATGTCATGCCGGTCCGGGGTGGCAAGGCGACGATGCTGAGCGATGTCGAAAACCAGGACGTTGGCGGCCCCCTCGAAACCGTCGGAGCGGATGGGGTGCTGGCGCCCAACACGACTCGTGGGAACGTGCAACTGATCCGCTGGACGGCCGACGGCGGGGCCGAGGTCCTCGTCGAGGGGCCCCGGGTGGTGATCGGCGCTTCCGCGGTGCGAGACATCGTGTCTGTCTCTTTCGGTGACGCGTTCAGCAACGGTGAGCTCGGCGTTCTGGAGAACGGTGAATTCCGGGTGCTCACCGATTTCGCCAGGGCGCTCCGATGCAAAGCAGCCATTCTTGAACCGCACGAGTTCACAGCCACCGGCCCTGACGGCTACCCGGTCCATGGCTGGGCGGTCCTGCCGGAGGGGCCAGGCCCGCACCCCGTGCTGCTCACCATCCACGGCGGCCCTTTCGCGCAGTACACGGGAGCCTTCTTCGACGAAGCCCAGGTTTACGCCGAGGCGGGATACGCCGTGCTGATGTGCAACCCGCGTGGTTCCGCCGGGTACGGCCAGGCGCACGGCGAGGCCATCAAGGAAAGGATGGGCACCGTGGACATGGCGGATGTACTCACCTTCCTGGATGGTGCCCTGGAAGCCTTCCCGGTGATGGACAAGGAATCGATCGGCATCATGGGCGGGTCCTACGGCGGATACCTGACGGCCTGGGTCATCGGCCACGAACACCGCTTCAAGGCAGCCATCGTGGAGCGCGGATTCCTTGACCCCGTCAGCTTTGCCGGATCATCGGATATTGGATGGTTCTTCGGTGGCCAATACACGGGCGGCTCGCTGGAACAGATGGCGGCCCAAAGCCCCATGGCCGTGGTGACCGCAGTCCGGACACCCACGCTGGTAGTCCACAGCGAAAACGATCTCCGATGCCCGGTTGAACAGGGCCAGCGCTACTTTGCCGCCCTCAAGGCGCAAGGCGTGGAGACGGCGTTGCTCCTCTTCCCGGGTGAAGATCACGAACTATCGCGCTCGGGCACGCCACACCACAGGCGACAGCGTTTCGAGCAGATCCTCGCGTGGTGGGCAAGGCACCTGCCTTCAGCAGCAAACCGGCCCCGCGAGGCCGGTTCAGCTACGGATTGAGGAAACCAAGCCCGCGGCGTGCCTCGTCGATGCCGGGGTACGCCCAATGTGCTGAGTATTCTGCATCGTTCGCCAGGGACCGCAGCTCGGCGCGGTCCACATAGATTCCGCCTTGCAGGTGGTCGGTCTCGTGCTGGACTATCCGGGCCTGCCATCCGGAGAATCCAGCCGTGGCTGCACTGCCGTCGGGACGCTGATAATGCAGGCGGACATCGCGGTGCCGTGTGACCACGGCCTGGAATCCGCGCATCGACAAACAGCCTTCGTAGAACGACGCCGTTGCAGTCCCCTCGGGTTCGTAGCCGGGGTTCAGTATCGCGAAGAAGCCCAGCGGTGTCCTTTGGCGGATCTCCGAGGCCACAGGGTCAACATCGAAATGGTCTTCGAGCACGGCCAGCTGCAAGGGGATGCCGAGCTGCGGTGCGGCGAGGCCCACACCGGGAGCGGCATGCATGACATCCCGCATCCGCTCGACCAGTTGCTCCAGTTCGGTGTCGTCGAGCTGGCCGTCATAGGGCGCGGCGCGCTGGCGCAGCACGGGATGGCCGACCTGCACGATGGGCGGGAGGCCTTCGAGGCCGAGCAAGTCCTGGACTGCGCTGCGGATTTCCGAGGCAGTAAACGTGGTGTCCGGGCCGGCAGCCAGAGGGCGGGTCTCAAAGTCCATGGATTGAGCTTAGTGTCAATGCATCGTGAATCTACGGGCAACAAGCTCCGAGAACATCGGCAAGGTGATGGCTCGGCCGATCACCGCGTTCCTTGCGTTGAGGACCTTCGGGGGCAAGGGGCGGCCCAGCGCCATGTTGAGGCTGGCCTGCCAGATGGCTTTCTTCGCTGCACGCTGCCGGTCCCGCTCGAATCCAGCGAGTTCCTTGGTGGCAGGGCCTCCCGCGGATGTTCGCAATGCTTCGCTGATGATCGGCGCCAAGGCAACGGCGTCCAACCAGCCCAGGTTCATCCCTTGGCCGCCGATCGGGCTGATCTCATGGGCGGCGTCTCCAATCAGGGCGACCCGTCCGTGGATCATGCGGGAGACCATCCGGGAGGTGACGCCGAACGCGCTGATCATCGTATTGCTTGCGGAATCCACCGCGCTGCCGGTCCGCTTCTTGATAAGTGCGGCGAGCGCATGGGGAGTGGGTTCCTGGCACGGCGCGCCAAGCCGGACCACCCACCGGCGGATGCCGTCGGGCAGGGGGAATGACTCCACGATTCCTCCGGGCTCAAGGAAGAGGACGGCGTTGTCGCCGTACGTCGATTCATCCCGGAAATCGCCCATGACGTAGTAGTCGGGATAGGTGCGGAGACGCGGCTCCAAACCCAGTCCCTCACGGACGGCGGAATGGACACCGTCGGCGGCCACTACGAAGCGGCCTAGAAATTCCACCGGAGCCCCCGATTGCTGTCCCCGCAGACGCAGGTGTCCGCCGTCGTCGACGACTTCCTCAACCTGCACCCCGCGGTGGAGGGCTCCCGGATCGAGGTCGATCACCCTGGACTCGAGGGCGTGGGTGGTGAGGTATTGCGGAACGGAAAGGATGAAGGGGTACTCGGCGGAGGGGCGGGCGAAGTCCATGTCGGCAACTTTCCTGCCACCGCTGTAAGCCGCACCGTGGGTGATGCGGACCCCGGAAGAGACCAAGGGATGTGCGGCACCTACTGCGTCCAAGGCCGCCAGGGCGGGAGGATGGATTCCTATGGCGCGCGTCTGGCGGCCCGACGTCGCGCGCCTTTCGAGAACCGCGACGCGGTGCCCGTTTTGCAGCAGCAGGGCTGCCATATATAGCCCGACAGGTCCGGCTCCAACCACCACGACGTCAAACATCATGGACCTCGCCGGGCCGGTAGACCAGCAGGTTGTGCCACAAGCCGCTCGGTTCAACCGTCCAGGCCGGGGGAGTGGCCGCACGGAGTTCCGCCGCGGTATAGCTGCGCCTGATGGACGTGAGGCCGTCGCCGTGGATGTAGGAACCGATGCCGAGGGGCCAGGATCCTGCCCAGAAAAGTGCGTAGGCCATGCGGCTGCGTTTGAGGTCGTTGTGCAGGGCGATCCGGCCGCAAAGCTGTTCGGAATCGTGAAGGAAGGCGGCGAGTTCCGGGGTGGTCAGGTGGTGCAGGACATGGTTGGAAATAACGACGTCGAATGTGCGACCTTCTGACACGAGCTCCGAGCTGAGGGCCTTCCGGTAGCTCACGCGCTCCACCGGCGGAGCGGAGTTGGCGAACTGGAAGGCGCGCTCGTCCGGGTCGATTCCGGTGATTTCCAGCTGATAGCCGTCCGCCGCGGCACGACGAGCGAGGTTACGGGCGACGTCTCCACCGCCGCAGCCGATGTCAAGGACCGTGGTGGGCACCGCCGTCGTGAGCAAAGGCTTGATCCGTGAGCTGTAGGTGGCCCGCCAGCCGGAAACTACGGCGTTGACGATCGGAAACCGCGCGTAACTCCGGTTGAGCCGGTCAAGCTCGCAATCGGGACGGTCCATGTCTTCCACCGCGGTCACATCCCGTTCGCCGAGAAAGCCGCCAGCGCGGGGGTGGGCGAGCATCAGAGACCCGGCATCACAGGGTCGGGGAAACCCTGGTGAACAGTCCCGTCTCCACCGTGAGGCCGGGCCCGAATGCCATGGAACAGATGCGTTCCTCCCGCTCTGCCGGAGTTTGTCCCAGGATGTGTTTCAAGACGAAGAGCACAGTGGCGCTGCTCATGTTGCCGTAGTCGCGAAGGACGTCGCGGGCGGGAATCATCTGCTCTTCGGTGAGTTCAAGCTTCGATTCGACTTTGTCGAGGATGCTGCGGCCGCCGGGATGGATGGCCCAATGTGTAATGTCCCGGTAGGGGAGTCCGGCCAGGGAGGGGTCCCGGGCAAGCAGCGGTTCGAGCGCGCCTGTGATGTGTTCCTCGATGATGTGGGGCACGTACGTGCCGAGAACCATTTCGAATCCTTCGTCTCCGATGTTCCAGGCCATGGCTTCTTCGCCGACTGGCGTCAGGACAGTCTCGAAGTGATCGAGCCTGATCACCGGGTCCGGCCCTTCGGGTTCGCGGGAAGTCACGACGGCGGCTGCCGCGCCGTCCGCAAAGATCGCCGAGCCCATGATGGTGTCCGGATCGTTTGAGGTCCGGACGTGGAGCGAGCAAAGCTCCACGCAGATGACGAGGACGACGGCAGAGGGGTCGGCCTGGCAGAACTGCCGGGCTGCGCGGAGGGCGGGGAACGCTGCGTAGCAACCCATGAAGCCGAGGTGATATCGCTGTACCGCCGGGCTGAGTCCGAGGGCCCGGACTACTTTGTAGTCGGGGCCGGGATTGAAAAATCCCGTGCAGGAAACAGTGATGACATGGGTTATGTCAAGTAAATCGATATCGGGACATTTCCCGACGGCGGCCTTGGCGGCCTCGATGAACAATTTGGTGGCTTCGACGGCAAAGATTTCGTTGCGGACTTTGGTGCTGGGGCTAAGTACACGGCCCGTGGCAGGGTCGAAGAACGAGGGATTCTCGGAGTGGTTATCAAGGGACAATTCGGCGACGGCGGTGAATCGGGTATCGATCGCTGCTGAATCAAAACAGGTTCGCACCAGCCGGGATCCAAGCCGTGTCAGGCCGGGTTGAGATGCAAAAACGTCGCGCGCCTGTGGTTGCACAAGCACTGTGGGCGGTACGGCAGTTTCCAGAGACCTCACGTAGACCGGCATGCTTCATTGTTGGCGACGAAGATGCCGTTGACAATGGCAGGGCGTGGAAATGTGGACGTTTTGAGGGGCATCGGCTGTTTTCCGGGGAGCTGCTCCTCGACCGGTTTCAGGGTTTTCAAAGCTTCTGCGTCACAAATTGAGGCGATGGGCTACTAGTTCTAGTAGGAGTCCATTTGTCCGTTTCGCTGAGCTCACCGAGCGGCTGGACGGTTGGCAATCGACAATGGAACGGGTTCTCACAGCTACTCCCACTCTCGTGGTTTTAACGCCGATAATGTACATTATGTAAAGTAGCGAAAGACCGTTCGCCCGTTTCTACGAATACATCCGCTTCTTCCGACGGCCGCACAGGTGCCGAAATCGGTCCTGCCAGACCCCCGCTTCTCCCCGGGGCGCAGTGGCAACCAAACCGGCGAACGAAGCCCAGTGACAAAGCCGCCGACCACGTATACGCTCCGATCAGCTTCCACTTCAGGGGGATTCGATGAAGCATTCACGATTGTGGCAAAACACTTTTCGCCTACTATTTTTCGTCCTGCTAATGACTTCTTGTGCATCGGGCCCGGTAGGCGAAACAAGGCCGGACGTCCCAGCGCTTTCCCCGACCGTTTCCACGCCTCCAGTGGTTACGTGCACGTCGTTCCTGCCGTCCGCCCCATGTTCGCAATACGTCGGCATTTCGGGGACATCCGACGGCGTCACCCTGCCCTGGGTGGCGGCAGGCGGGCTGAGAGTGGAACTGTATTCCGTCAACGGGGTGCTTCAGTTCGCGGCGAAAACCCCGTGCAATCCGATCAGTGGACCGGCGACGATCACAGCGAACACTCTCACACTCGGCAAACTCGCGGCTGGAGCAATGGGCTGCGCCGGCGAGTCTTCTGCTCAGGAGCAATGGGTCACGCAATTCCTCAGTCGCCCCATAGAAATGTCGTTCGTGAAGGACACTCTGACCTGGACGGCTGGAGTGGACACGCTCAGCTTCAAAAGCAAATAGCAGGCGCTCGTTGTGGCGTTACGCTGCCCACCAGGCGGAATTCCCGGCGGGGCTCCGCTGGTCCATCATGGGGCTCCTCCCCCACCAGGATCCAAACCGCGATCGTTTCGAGTCCATATTCACGCCGCAACGCTTGCCACACACCGGCTGCCTCAGAACACATCCTCCGGATCCACCGTGGATGTTGCGTACTCCGAACGCCCGGCGGGTCGATAACTCCGGATGGTGATGCCCCGGGGCGTTGTACGTGAGCTGAGCAGCTCGAGCGCCCGGTCCGGACCGGATTCGGGGAACAACCGTGTGCCCTGGCCGACGATCACGGGATAGGTGAGCAAATCGAGTTAGTCGACGAAGTCGTTGGCGAGCAGCCATCGGACCAGGACGCCGCTGCCCGGGACCAGCAGGTCGCCGTCCACTGAGACGTTGGTCGTTGTCGTCAACCTCATGTCGTTTCACCCCGTCGAACAACGGCCGCGGACCACTTCTGGATCCACGCTACGTGCCCTCATTCTCCCAAGCCTTTACGCCCTTTGCCCGGTAGCGCCGTCGAACGCTGAATTCGGTCATGGCGGCGGCTTCCGTGCGACGATATCCGGATGGAACAGACCCCGGATGTGCTGCGCTATGCCGCCTTTACCGATACCCCCGAAGGAGGAAATCCGGCAGGAGTGGTCCTGGATGCAAGCGGCCTGGACGACTCACGGATGCAGGCAATCGCGGCTGAGATCGGGTACGCGGAAACGGTCTTTGTCACCGAGATGGCCGTTGACGGGGACGCCCGCCGAAACCGTGTGCGGTACTTCTCCCCCATCGCCGAGGTACCGTTTTGCGGCCACGCGACTATCGCTTTGGCTGTCGCGCTCTCAGGACGCGACGGTGCGGGAACCTTTGTATTCGACACCGAGGTAGGGCCCGTGGTGATTGAGACGGCGGGCCGCGGCACTGAGGTCACGGCAAGCTTCACGAGCGTGGAACCCCAAATTGCCGAGTTCTCCGACGGCGTCCTGGATTCCCTGCTCGGATTGCTCGGCGTGGGCCAAAGCGAACTGCACCCGGGCTACCCTCCGAAGGTCGCTTTCGCCGGAAACTGGCACCCCATCCTGGTCTTCGCCGAACGGAGCACCTTCGACTCCTACGTGTTCAACCCGGATGCCATGCGCGCGCTGATGGATGCCCAGGGCTGGGCCGGCACCGTCACGACGCTCTGCGAGATTGCTGGCGGCGAGTTCGACTCGCGCAACCTTTTCCCCGTGGGAACCATCACTGAAGATCCGGCGACAGGTTCAGCCGCCGCGGCTTTCGGCGCATACCTCCGGCTGCTTTCGCTCGTGGAGACCCCAACCCGAGTGATTGTGCACCAAGGCAGCCACGTCGGCCGCCCGAGTGTCCTCATGGTCGACATTCCCCCGCAAGGCGGAATTGTCGTGAGTGGAGAAGCCGTGGAGATCGCCGAGCCCACATAACCAGTCCAGGCCCCACAAAACCAGGATAGTAAGGCAACCTTTTCAGTTTGCCTTACTATCTGCTAGCGTCGTTGTTATGAACCCCCACCCGGATACAGACGCGACGGGCATGCTCGAAGCTGCCGCGGAGCTTCGTGTCCTCATTGGCCAGTTGACCAGGCGGCTGCGTGAGCAGTCCCAAGTGGACAACCCGACCCAAGTGGACAACCTGACGAATGCGCAAAAGGCCGTGTTGATCCATTTGGATCGCGACGGTCAGGCCACCCTGTCCGCGCTGGCCCGCGCAGAGGGAATGCGTCCCCAGTCCATGGGCGCCATCATTTCCGCCCTTTCCAGCGCAGGACTCGTTGAGAGCGGCCCTGATCCGGCAGACGGCCGCCAGCGGATCTTGTCCCTCACAACCGAAGCCCGGAGGAGCATCAGCGCCAGCCGGGCGGCCAAAGCTGATTGGCTCTACCGCACCATCCAGTCCAAACTCACGCCGGACGAGCAGGAACACTTGCCCGGCGCTATCCACCTACTCAAACGCCTTCTGGAGCCGTGATACCCATGCCCATCACCACGTTGGACCCACAGACCGCCCTCATCATCGTTGACCTTCAGCGGGGAATCGTTGCGTCCCCGAAGGCTCATCCCCTTGAGCCAATCGTGCGGAACTCCGCTGCACTGGCTGACGCCTTCCGCAGCCACGGACTGCCCGTGGTACTGGTGAACGTCACCGGCGGCGCGCCGGGCCGGACAGATCAAGGCAGCACTGCAGGAAGGGAGTTCCCCGCCGATTTCGCCGAACTCCTGCCCGAACTGAACCAGCAACCGAGCGATCACCTTGTCACGAAGAAGACCTGGGGCGCCTTCACCAACACCGGTCTTGGCACGCTCTTGGAAGACCTCGGAGTAACGCAAGTTGTCCTGACGGGTGTCGCCACGAGCATTGGCGTGGAATCCACTGCGCGGAGCGCCCACGAATCCGGCTTTAACGTCACCCTCGCACTCGACGCGATGACTGATTTGACCATGAACGCCCACGAAAACTCCGTCAGCACGATTTTTCCCCGGCTGGGCGAGACCGGCACGACGCAGGAAATCCTGGACGTGCTCAAAGCCACCCGGTCGTGACCGCGCGGGACGCCGCCCAACCATCGAGCCCCTCAGCTGCCACGGGCAGCCGAGGGCTGACTCCCCCACGGAACGCGGCCGGCGCTCCGGCTGCAGGCCACGGGAACCCGCCGTCAAACCCGCTCGGCTGGAGGTTCACGGCACCGCTGCTGCTTGGCTCCACCCTGAACCCGATCAACAGTTCGATGATGGCCACCGCGCTGGTGGGCATCGGGGCTGACTTCCGGTCGAGTCCGGGCGCCACCGCCGGGCTCATTTCCGTCCTGTATCTATGCAGCGCAGTGGCCCAACCGACCATGGGGAAACTCTCCGTTCTCTTCGGGCCCAGGCGGGTGTTCCTTTCCGGCGTCGCTATCCTTCTGCTGGCCGGAGTCGTCGGAGTGCTGGCGCCCAACCTGGGCGTGCTGCTCATTTCGCGGGCACTCATCGGCATCGGAACCTCAGCGTGCTACCCGACGGCGATGGCGCTGGTCCGCCGGCGGGCCGACGAGTCCGGCATTGGCGTACCGGGCCGCGTCTTGGGCAACTTTTCGATCGCGGCCCAGGTGACCGCCGTCGTCGGCTTGCCGCTCGGCGGAGTGCTGGCCGGCGCGTTCGGCTGGCGGGCCCTTTTCGCACTCAACATTCCGTTGGCCCTGCTGGCCTTCACCTTCACTTTGCTTGGAGTAGCGAAAGACGCGCCGGTGCGCAAACAGGGCCTGGTTAGCCTGCTCACCATGCTGGACCTGCCGGGGATCGCCCTCTTCGCCGGTGCGATTGTCTCGCTGCTGGTGTTCCTCTCGGCGCTCACGACGCCGGCCTGGTGGCTTGCGGTGCTGGCCGTGGTGCTCGCGGGGGTGCTGCTGTTGCGGGAGCGGCGTGCGGGCAGTCCACTGATCGACGTCCGGATGCTGGGCAGGAACGGACCGCTGCAGCGTACCTACCTGCGTACGATCCTGGCCGCCCTGGCCACGTATGCCTCGATGTACGGGACCAGCCAGTGGATGGAACAAAGTATGGGGCTCAACCCCGCGGCGGTGGGGCTGATTCTGATTCCGTTAAGCCTGCTGAGCATTGTCGTGGCACGGGTCGTCTCCAGCCGGGCGTGGGTCCGCTGGCCGTTGATCCTTGCAGGCGTCGCATTGACGCTTTCCGCAGGCGTGATGCTGCTCGTGAACCACAGCTCCGGCGTCGGGCTGCTCATTGGAATGACCTTGCTGCTGGGCCTGACCAACGGTTTCGGCAGTTTCGCGAATCAGGCGGCGCTATACCTGCAAACAACTGCCGCGGAGATCGCGGTGGCCTCCGGGTTGCTGCGGACGTCAATGTACTTGGGCGCGATCGGCTCCTCCAGCCTCATTGGCATCGCCTTCGGGCCGTCCGCCACCGACGCCGGTTTCCACACTTTGGCGTGGATCCTGGTCGCAATCGGCGCCTCGATGGTTCTCCTGACGGCGTTTGACCGCAGCGTTCCGGCCGTCGCCGCGGAGCATTGAGCCCGACGGCGGAAGCACTGGACGGCAACGGGTGCGCCCCTCGAGAAACGCCGCGATGATCAGAAGGGATGACGCAAAGGCGCGCGTCATCCCCGCTCAGCTGTTTGCCGAAACCGCAGTCCCCAGGCCAAGCGCCGTGAGGATCGCGGCAGACGTCCGTTCGAGTGCTTTCGTCACAGATGGCCTCTTCAGCCAGAGAACCGCTTTGGTCGCCACCAGGGACAGGACGCCGAGGTAGAGCATCGAAATGACGAAATCGATGACTCCTAGCAACATCGTCAGTCCAAAAGACGCTTCCCCCGGAGGAAGGAACTGGGGCACCACAGCGAGGAAAAACAGGCCCACTTTGGGGTTCAGCATGCACGAAACAAGTCCCGCCAGGAAAGTCGAACACAGTTTGGGGCCCGCCTCGACAGAGTCCTGTTCCTGGTGGGCTGGCTGTCCTCGCCGGCTGTGGATAAAGGCGCTGATCCCTAGGTAAACCAGATACAGGCCACCGATGATTTTCACTACCCTGTATGCCTCGGCCGACTGCTCCAGAAGGGCCGCCAATCCTATGCCGACAAGCCCTGCCCAGAAGATGCTGCCGAGCGAGGACCCGAGGCCCGCCGAGAGGCCGGCCTTGACGTTCGACAGGCTGTACCTCAGGACGAGGAACGAGTCAGGGCCCGGTGTGAGGGCCAAAATCACGCACAATCCGACGAACGCCGCAAGTGAACTCAGAGTCATGTTCCCATTGAATCATTGCGCGGCATCTGCCCTGCTGCCGCGGGCCTCACGGAAGCTTCCCAGAGCCCCCGGCTACAATAGGGCCGTCCGTATTTCCCCTGGAGAGGTAGTTCCCTTTTGGTCACTCGCCACGATGCACCCAGCCCGGAGCCGGGTCAGTCACCCCCTGTTGCCTACCCGGGCCAGGGAAAACTGGCTGCCCGCAGCCGGCGGTTCAGCTTTCGCCGTTCGCCCCGCTGGTTCAAAATCACCAGCGCCGCAGTGGCCGTCTTGCTGATCGCAGTCATCGCGTTTGGAGGGTATTGGGTATGGCGCCTTCAGTCCAACATCTCATCGTCCGCACTCGGTGCCGGTGGCGTCAGGACGGAAGGACCGGTGGACGACAGCAAGGACCGTCTCCAAATCCTCGTTCTGGGTACCGATACCAGGAGCGGTAAGAACGGGCAGTTCGGCACCACGGACCAATCCTCCGGCTACGGCCAATCGGACGTCATGATGTTGCTGGATATTTCCGCGGACAACAACCATGTCAACGTGATCAGCTTCCCGCGCGACTTGTTGGTCGACGTGCCGGCCTGTACTGACAACAAAACCGGCAAGCAATACCCTGAACGGCAAAATGCGATGATCAACAGCGCGATGGCCGAGGCAGGCATCGGCTGCGCTGTTGACACCGTCAACAAGCTCACGGGTTTGGAAGTTGACCACTTCATGATGGCCGACTTCAACGCCGTGACCGAACTATCCAAAGCCGTCGGCGGCGTCGACGTCTGTGTGAGCACCGCCGTCAACGACCCCGACTCCGGATTGCATTTGCCCAAGGGCACCTCACAGGTGGAAGGTGACCAGGCACTTGCCTTCCTGCGCACCCGCCATGCATTTTCCGACGGCGGAGACCTCGGACGGATCAAGGCCCAGCAATCGTTCCTTGGTTCCCTCGTGCGGAAGCTCAAAGCTGACGGCACGCTCGGAAACCCCCAAAAGATGCTGGGCATCGCCGATACGGTCACCAAGAACCTCACCGTCGACAACGGTCTCGCCTCGGTTCCGGCCTTGTTGACCATCGCGGGCAGGCTGAAAAACATTGACCCGGCCAAGGTCAACTTCATCACCGTGCCCAATGTCCCTGCCGCGTCCGATCCCAACCGGCTCGACCTCGACCAACCGGCTGCGGGCAACTTCTTTGCTGCCCTGACCAAGAGCCCCGACCTCAGCCAGCCCGCACCAAGCGCCGCGGCGTCCCCTGCTCCCTCCACGGAAACGTCGAAGGCCGGATACGACAAGGCGCTTCAACCGATCACCGTTGCCAATGGAACGGGCGTGACCGGCAGAAGCCAGGAGATCGGAGCGCTTCTCTCCGCCGGAGGCTTTACGAAGCTGGCCAGGATCCAAGCCGACTCCCGGCCGCAGACCATGGTCTACTACGGTGCAGGCTTTGCCGACGTTGCCGCGGACGTCGCCGCAATGTTCGGGTTGCCGGCGACGAGCGTGCAGCAGGTCGCCAGCGTCCAGGGAGTCCAGCTCTACGCCGGGCAAGATTTCGCCGCAGGCAACAAGCCGACGCTTCCGGCCCCTAAGCCCAATGACGTGGTTGCCCAGACCGCCCAAGACCAGACATGCCAAACGACCAACCCGGTCGGATAGCCCGATAAGACAGAAAGCGCCCTCCGTCCCGCATTGCGCGGCGGAGGGCGCTTCTGTTCTTGGCTTACTGAGGCTGCTCCCCCGACACGTTGACCAGCCAGGCAATGCCGAACTTATCGGTCAGCATCCCGAAGATGTCTCCCCACGGCGCCTTCTCCATCGGCACGGTGACCGTCCCGCCGTCGACCAGCCCGTCCCAATAGCCGCGAAGTTCTGCTTCGTCGTCGCCGCTGAGCGACACCGAGATGTTGTTTCCCGGGCTGTAGTCCATGCTATTGGGGGTGTCTGCGGCCATGAGCAGCAATCCCTTGTCTGTTTTGAGCGCCGAGTGCATGATCTTGTCGCTCTCGGCGGGGTCTTCGCTCGCGTGGAACTCCGCGAAGGTGCTTTGGGTCAACTCGCCTCCAAAGACCGACTGGTAGAAGGCCATGGCCTCCTTGGCGTTGTCCCGAAAGCTGATGTAGGGGTTGAGGTTCGTGGTCATTACATGGCTCCTCGGTGTTTGGGGGCAGCACGATCAGCTACCTTTTCGTCATGCTAACAGCGCCCGCCGGGACCATCTACAGGCAAACTTTTTCCTGCCCGACGGCGGCTGTCAGCTCCCGGGGCCCCGCTTCCTAGCTGCCGCTTGCCTGCCGGCCGACCAGCCCGACTGTGTTGCCCTCGCTGTCCTTGATAAAGGCCATCCACTCATCGCTTCCAACTGGCCCGAGGCTTCCATCGACATGGCTGTAGACCAATTGTGGCTCCTGGACGATCTTCGTTCCCGAGGCGCGTAGGTCTTCAACAGAGAGCCGGAGATCCGGGACGTCGAGGTAGATCAGCGACGACGGAGCGCCGCGATCCAGGAGAAGCCTGACGCCGTCGAGATCGAAGAAGAGCAGGCCAGGCGGATCGAATCTTCCGCTCGGCGCACTGCCCAGCAACCGGGAGTAGAACGCCGATGCCCGGTCGAGGTCCACCGCCCGCTGGGCAACCTGGATCAACTTCATGTTGCACCTCCGGAGGTTGGCGTCGCTTCACGTGTCGTAGCCACATCTTCCGCGGTACTCGATCCTGGTTCAAGAGGTGCTGGTTCAAGGGTGCGGGTTCAAGAGGTGCCGGTTTAAGAGCCTAGTGGCATGCGCAGGACTTTCGGTTCGAGTTCGGGCATCAGTGCGGGATAGTGTCGTTTCCATGCCTGCTGCAAAACCCGCCCTGCCCCGCACCGCCCTCATCGCCGGCCTGGCCGACGCCATTCTCGTTCTTGTTTTCGCGGCCATCGGCCGCGACGCACACCAGCGCGCCGATGTGGTGACCGGGGTCTTTTCCACGGCATGGCCGTTTCTTGCCGGTGCCGCGATCGGATGGCTTGCCGTGCGGGCCTGGCGGGCACCCCTGCAGATCTGGCCGGCCGGCGTCGGCGTATGGATTGGAACCGTGGCCGGGGGCATGCTTTTGCGTGCGGCTACCGGACAGACCGTGGTGCTCGCGTTCATCATTGTCGCCTTGATCAGCTTGGCGATTCTGCTCCTCGGCTACCGCGCCGTGATCGCCCTCGTGGTGCGTGCCCGTCGACGGAGCCGCCGGTCCTAAGCACCGGCCGATGGACTAGGCTTGCTACGTCCACTGCCGCACTTCGGAAAGGCCGCCCCCAGTGATCACCGCTTTTGTCCTGATCAAGACCGACGCTTCACGCATCCCGGAGACGGCCGAGGAGATCTCGGCCATCCAAGGAATCAGCGAGGTCTACTCCGTCACAGGGGAATGGGACCTTATTGCCGTGGCACGCGTGGCGAAGCATGAGGAGTTGGCGGACGTCATCGCCGACAAGCTCTCCAAGGTTCCCGCGGTGGTGCACACCACCACCCATATCGCCTTCAGGGCCTACTCGCAGCATGATCTGGACGCGGCGTTTTCACTGGGCTTCGAGCAGTAACCGCCTGAAGCCGCGCGCCTTGCCTACCTTTGGGTGAGTCCCACCCACGTGTCGAGGACCCGGATGGCTGCTCCGGAATCGATGGATTCCGCAGCCCGCAGCCAGGCCGACTTCATGCGGTCCAGGAACGGTCCGTCGGCTGCAGTGTCGAAGGCCACCAGGCCTGCGGCGGCGTTGAGCAACACCGCGTCCCGGACCGGGCCCGGCTTCCCGTCAAGCACTTCGCGTACGACGGCGGCATTCGCCTTTGCGTCGCCGCCTCGAAGATCGGCGACGGTCGCCGCAGCGATCCCCAGATCCGCGGGCGAGAACCGCTGCTCGCTCACTTGCCCGTTCCTGATTTCCCATACCGTGGATGGACCCGTAGTGGTGAGTTCATCTAGTCCGTCTTCCCCGCGGAATACCAATCCGCGGCTCCCCCGCCGGGCAAGGACCCCTGCGATCAAGGGAGCCATGGTGGCGTTGGCAACACCCACGGCCGAAGCCTGGACATGGGCCGGGTTGGTCATGGGTCCCAGGAAGTTGAAGGCCGTGGGAATGCCAAGCTCCGCCCGCACCACACCGGTATGGCGGAACGACGGGTGGAACACCTGGGCGAAACAGAAGGTGATTCCCGCCTCTTCGGCGTTGCGGGCTACGCGTTCGATCGGCAAGTCGAGCCTCACGCCCAAGGCTTCCAGGACATCGGCAGAGCCCGACGACGACGATGCCGCCCGGTTCCCGTGCTTTACGACACGCGCTCCCGCGCCGGCCGCCACGAGGGCAGCCATGGTCGAGATGTTGACCGTGTTGAGTCGATCGCCGCCGGTGCCTACGATGTCGAGCTTTTCACCCGGAATGCTCACGGGCTTGGCGTTGGAGAGCATTGCCTCCACCAGTCCGGTGACCTCTTCCACCGTTTCCCCCTTGGCGCGCAGGGCAACCAGGAAACCGGCAATCTGGGAAGGGGCGGCTTCTCCGGACATGATCGTGTTCATGGCCCATGCCGTGTTCCCGACCGAGAGGTCATGCCCGTTGATCAATGCGGAGATGAGTCCGGGCCACGAGTTGCTTGCCTGCTCTGCAGATGCCTGTGAAGTCACCACTTGATGCTAGCGATCCACCCTGCTCCGTGACCAATGCTAAGGACGCCGGGAACTTTTCCGCGCGAATTCGCGTGTTTGTAGAAAAAGTCTCCCCAAATGGCGGTTCGCATTGGGAAGTCCGGACTTTTACAGACATAATGTCCTTGTGACATCTGCGACCCATGCCCCCAGTACCCCGGCGCACCCGACGCTGAATCGCCCCAATTTGGTTTCCGTTGGAACCGTTGTGTGGCTTTCCAGTGAGTTGATGTTCTTCGCCGGTCTCTTCGCCATGTACTTCACGCTGCGCTCCACGTCGGGCGCCTTGTGGGCGGAAGAAACCGGCAAGCTCAACTTCCCGTTTGCGCTTGTAAACACCATCGTCCTTGTGTCGAGTTCCTTCACTTGCCAGATGGGTGTCTTCGCCGCCGAGCGACTTGAGCCGCGCCGTCGAGGTGGTGTGCTGCAGTTCACCCGCTGGGGCATGAACGAATGGTTCATCCTGACGTTCATCATGGGCTCCTTCTTCGTTGCCGGGCAGACCACCGAATACGCGATGCTTGTGTCCGAGCATGTGACGCTCTCGGCCAATGCCTACGGTTCCTCGTTCTACATCACAACCGGCTTCCACGGCCTCCACGTCATCGGCGGCCTCATCGCCTTCCTGTTCATTATTGGCCGTGCCTACGCCGCCAAGAAGTTCGGGCACTTCGAAGCGACCTCGGCAATCGTCACCTCGTACTATTGGCACTTCGTGGATGTTGTGTGGATCGGCCTCTTCCTGGTCATCTACGTACTGAAGTAGCCCGGCACCCACTCTTGTTCCACAAGAGGATGAATTTTAAAGAAGCGGCTCTTGGAGCCGACGCAGGATCGAATAAAGGAACCACCACGTGAAGGCACTCTCGCAGAAGCGACGTCATCCACTGGCAGCCATTGCGCTGCTGCTGATGGGACTCCTCGTCACTGGTGGGCTCTACGCCGTTGCCACAACGGTCAACCAGGCGAAGGCAGATACCACTACCTTCAGCGCAAGCGACGCCCAGGAGGGCGGCAAGCTTTTCGCCGCCAACTGCGCCACCTGCCACGGCATGGGCGCCAGCGGAACCAAGGACGGCCCCTCGCTGGTCGGCGTGGGTGCTGCTGCGGTTGACTTCCAGGTTGGCACCGGCCGTATGCCCATGCAGATGAACGGACCCCAGGCCCAGGAAAAGCCGCGGCAGTTCAACGACCAGCAGACCCAGCAGCTTGCGGCCTACGTCGCTTCGCTCGGCGCTGGCCCGTCAATTCCCGACGCATCACTGCTCGACGAAAAGGGAGATGCCGCCAAGGGTGGCGAACTCTTCCGCGTGAACTGCGCGATGTGCCACAACGCCGCAGCCGCCGGCGGTGCTTTGACCCGTGGAAAGTTCGCTCCGGCACTGGCTGGCGTCTCCGGCCAGCACATCTATGAAGCCATGGCCACTGGTCCGCAGAACATGCCCGTCTTCAACGACGCCAACATCTCTCCTGAAGGCAAGCGCGACATCATCACCTTCCTGAAGAAGATCGAAACCAACGGCTCGCCTGGTGGAAACGATCTCGGAGGATTGGGTCCGGTATCCGAAGGCCTCTTCGTCTGGGTTGCAGGCCTCGGCGTCATCATCGCCTTCACCATCTGGCTGACGTCGCGTACGTCCTAGGCCAGCGCACTAAAGAACTTCTGCTGTCCCCACAGCAGTTTTGAATTGAACATTAACCCGGTTACGGCCGGGACAACGAGAGAAGGATGAGGCGAATTATGGGCAACCATAGTGACGGCAGTCCGAACCACTCGGGCACCGTAGCTACGGCTGGTCAGAATGTTGTGGAGAAGTTCCAGGATCCTGGGCTTCCTCCGCACCGTTTGCGCCTGGCTGACACGGACCCGAGAGCCGCTAAGCGAGCCGAGCGACAGGTGGCCATACTGTTTGGCATCTCCGTCATCGGCACGGTGATCTTCCTGGTGTCGTACTTTGCCATTGATCTTGGGCAAGACTCCACGATCGCAACAATCCGCACCCAAAACCTGTTGCTCGGCCTTGGCACCGCATTTGCGATGCTCGGCATCGGCACCGGCATCGTGCACTGGGCCAAGGCCCTCATGCCGGACCACGAGGTTTCGGAAGAGCGCCACGCCATCCGAACCGAGGATGACCGGCAGGCAGCCGTGCGAATCGTCGAGGACATCGTCGAGGAAACCGGCATCAAGCGTCGCCCGCTGATCCGCAACACCCTTCTGGGTGCCGTGGCACTGGCGCCCCTCCCTGCCTTGGCAGTGTTCGGTGACCTGGGTCCCCGCCCGGACAACACGCTCGCGCACACCATGTGGGCTCCCCAGGACGGCAAGCTCAAGCGCCTCACCCGCGACCCCGACGGAACTCCGATCAAGGCATCGGACGTGACCATCGGTTCCGCATTCCACGTGATCCCGGAGGGCCTCAACGAACTCCAGGAGGGCAAGCTCAACGCGAAGGCCAAGGCCGTCGTTTTGCTCATGCGCCTCAACCCGGATGACTTGACGATCTCCAAGGGACGCGAAACCTGGAGCTACAACGGAATCGTTGCCTACTCCAAGATCTGCACCCACGTTGGTTGCCCCGTTGCCCTTTATGAGCAGCAAACGCACCACCTGCTGTGCCCGTGCCACCAGTCAACCTTCGACCTCACCAAGGAATGCAAGGTTATCTTCGGCCCCGCCAGCCGTCCGCTCCCCCAGCTGCCCATCGCGGTTGACGCTGAGGGCTACCTCGTAGCCACGAGCGATTTCAAAGAACCTGTAGGACCGAGTTACTGGGAGCGTGACGAGCATGAGCGCCTCATCAACAGCTGAAGTCCCCTTCGTACCCAAAACCAAGGTTGGCCGGATCACGGACTTCGTTGACGAGCGCGTCGGCGGATCCGGAATCCTGCGTGAATTCGGCCGGAAGGTCTTCCCCGACCACTGGTCCTTCATGTTCGGTGAGGTGGCGCTGTATTCCTTCGTCATTCTCCTGATGTCGGGTACCTTCCTGACCTTCTTCTTCGACCCGTCCATGGCAGAGACCCATTACTCGGGTTCGTACACCCCTCTGACGAATGTCGAAATGTCCGTCGCGTACAACTCGTCGCTGAACATTTCCTTCGACATTCGCGGTGGCTTGTTCTTCCGCCAGGTCCACCACTGGGCGGCTTTGCTGTTCGTGGCATCGCTTGGTGTACACATGCTGCGCGTTTTCTTCACGGGCGCTTTCCGCAAGCCGCGTGAAATGAACTGGGTAGTGGGCGGCGTCCTGCTCATCCTGGCCATGGCTGAAGGCTTCACCGGATACTCTCTTCCCGATGACCTGCTCTCCGGTAACGGCCTGCGAATCATCGACGGTGTCATCAAGTCCATCCCGGTAATCGGAACGTACATCTCGTTCTTCCTCTTCGGAGGCGAGTTCCCGGGTACGGCCATCATCGGCCGCCTGTACGTGCTGCACATCCTCCTCGTGCCAGCCATGATCCTGCTGATGATCGTCATCCACCTGTTCATGGTGGTTGTGCACAAGCACACCCAGTACCCCGGCCCGGGCCGCAACGACGGCAACGTCGTTGGTTACCCTCTCGGACCGGTTTACGCTGCCAAGGCCGGCGGCTTCTTCTTCATCGTGTTCGGTGTCGTCGCGCTCATGGCTGCGATGTTCACCATCAACCCGATCTGGAACTACGGGCCGTACGACCCCTCCCCCGTGTCTGCAGGTACCCAGCCTGACTGGTACATCGGCTTCGTCGATGGTGCCCTGCGACTCATGCCTGGTGTGGTCAACGACTTCCACTTCGAATACATCATCTTCGGCCACGTGCTGACGCTGAATGTGCTGCTGCCCGCGTTGGTTCCTGCCGGCATCATTTTCACGGTGCTGTTCATGTACCCGTGGATCGAACGCTGGATCACCAAGGACAACCGCGAGCACCACGTTCTGGACCGTCCGCGTAACGCTCCTACCCGCACTGCCATTGGCGTCGCAGGCTTCACCTGGTACTGCGTCATGTGGGCCGCTGCCGGCTCGGACCTCATCGCAACGCACTTCCACGTTGCCCTGAACGACGTCACGTACTGGCTGCGCACGCTGTTCTTCATCGGCCCGATCATTGCGTTCATGGTCACGAAGCGTGTGGCGCTTGCGCTGCAGCGCAAGGACCGCGAGATTGCCCTGCACGGCCGGGAAACGGGCCGCATCGTGCGCCTGCCGCATGGCGAGTTCATCGAGGTACACGCACCGCTGGACGACTACAAGCACTACAAGCTTGTGGGCTTCGAGTCGCCTTCCCCATTGCCGGCCGAACCGAACGAGCACGGCGTGGTCACCCCGAAGGAGAAGCGCCGCGCGGCGTTGTCCAAGTGGTTCTTCGAAGACCGTGTTGCCCCGGCAACCCCGGCCGAGCTTGAAGCCGCTCACGGACACGGCCACCATGAGGCCATCGAGTCCGCCGAAGAGCACAAGAGCCTTAGCCACTAGCTCCCGCAGCTAGCACAAAGAAGGCCCCGTCCATGTGAACTGCTCCCCGGAAGTTGGACTGGCTAAATAGATACTAGGCCGCGAGGGTCTGGGCACGGTATTGCACCGGGCTCAGGCCCTCGAGCTTTGTCGAGATCCGGTCGTTGTTGTACCAGCGGATGTACTCGTGCAGGGCCGCTGCCAGTGCGTCAGTGTTGAGGAACCGGACGTGGTGGAAGAACTCTTCCTTGAGGTGTCCGAAGAAGTTCTCCATCACGGCGTTGTCATAGCATTATCCGGCTAATAGCCCGGGATGCCGGGGATTAGCCGGTTAAGGATTAGTTGTTTCGGGAGGTCAGTTTCCGG